>DATHOI010000309.1:0-7426 GCA_035485095.1 Polyangiaceae bacterium
GCTTCGAAACCACCGCGCCCGCCAATGCCATGGCCATTCACCAGGCTCACGTGCGCGGCTTGCTGAACTTCAGCGCGTTGGTGTCGCACGTACTGACGCCGCCAGCGATCACCGCTATTTTACAGGACCCCGCACACCGCGTGCAGGCGTTTCTCGGACCCGGACACGTGTGCAGCGTGATGGGTACCAGCGAATATCAACCGATCGCGGCGCGCTACGGCGTGCCAATCGTGATCACCGGCTTCGAGCCGCTCGATCTCTTGGAGGGCGTGTGGCGCGCCGTCCGCCGGCTGGAGCGTGGCGAGCCCGGCGTCGAGAATCAGTACAGCCGCGTGGTGAGCGAGCACGGCAATGGCGCCTCGCAGGCGCTGCTGGAACGAGTCTTCGAGGTCTGCGACCGCAAATGGCGCGGCATTGGCCTATTGCCGAAGAGCGGCTTTCGTCTGCGCTACGAGTACCGCGCACACGACGCCTTGCGCCTGTTCGAGGTCGACGACATCCAGACTCCGGAGCCCAGCGAGTGCATCAGCGGGCAGGTGCTGCGCGGCGTGCGAAAGCCCACCGATTGCCCGGCATTCGGCGGTCGCTGCACCCCGGAGTCTCCGCTCGGAGCGACCATGGTTTCGAGCGAGGGCGCGTGCGCGGCGTACCATGCGTACGGCCGCAATTCGGTGCCCACGTCACGCATCACACGGGGCAAGGCCGGTGCCCCGGGAGCACGACCATGAGTGAACCTTTGGAACGCGCCATTTTGCGCAAGGCAGAAGAGAGCTCGCGCACCAAGCTCGACTTCTTCGCGACCGAAGCGCCACGCATCGCGGAATGCGCAGAGCGCTTGAGCGCGGCGTTCGAGCGCGGAGCGCGGCTATTTTCCTTCGGCAACGGCGGCAGCGCGTGCGACGCCGAGCACCTGGCGCTCGAGTTCATGCACCCAGTGATCGAGAAGCGCCCCGCCCTACCCGCCAGCGCGCTCGGGACGAGCAGCGCACTATTGAGTGCGATCGGTAACGACCAGGACTTTTCCTTCGTGTTCGCGGCACAATTGGCACAGCTCGCGCGCGAGGGAGACATCGCGCTTGGTATTTCGACGAGCGGTAAATCAGCGAGTGTACTGCGCGGGCTCGCCGCAGCACGTGAACGTCGCTTGCTCGTGATTGGTTTTTCCGGGCGCGACGGCGGGCGCATGACCGAGCTGTGCGATTTTTGCTTCACGGTGCAAAGCTTCAGTATCCATCGCATTCAAGAGGTGCACGAAACGCTGATTCACGTGCTCTGGGATCTCGTGCACGTGGCGCGCGGCGCCGAGGATGTTCTCGGATGAACGCGACCTGCCCGGTCCCCGAAAGCCGCTATGCGCAGATCGTGCTTGGGCACGGCAGCGGTGGCAGGCTGAGCCAGAACCTCCTGGAGCAGGTATTTTTGCCGCATTTTTCTGGGAAAACGCTGGCTCTGTTGGAGGACCAAGCGCAGCTCCTACCACCGAGTGAACCGGGCGCGCGGCTCGCCTTCACGACCGACTCGTTCGTCGTCAGCCCATTGTTCTTCCCAGGCGGAGACATTGGCCGACTCGCCGTGTGCGGCACCGTCAATGATCTGTGCGTGGGCGGGGCCATCCCTCAATCTCTATCGGCGGCGTTCGTGCTCGAGGAGGGCTTTCCGCTCGCAGACTTGACGCGCATCGTCGTGTCGATGGCCGCCACCTGTCGTGAGGCGGGAGTCGAGATCGTCACCGGCGACACGAAGGTCGTCGAACGCGGCAAGGCAGACGGCGTGTTCATCACCACGTCTGGCATCGGCGTCATCCCGAGTGGACGACAGTTGTCGATCGCTGCGCTGCACCCGGGGGACGCGCTGATCGTTTCCGGGCCCATCGGCGATCACGGCATCGCAATCCTCAGCGTGCGCGAGGGCATCGACTTCGAGACCGAGCTAGTCAGCGACTGTGCACCGCTCGCCAGTCTCACCTGCGCGCTCTTCGAATTGGGCCTGAAAATTCGCGCTATGCGCGACCCGACGCGCGGCGGCCTGTCGGGCGTGCTGCAAGACATGGCCGTCCGCTCGAACGTCGGTATCGAGATCGACGAAGCGCGCGTGCCGGTGCGCGATGAGGTGCGAGCCGCATCCGACCTGCTCGGGCTCGATCCACTGTACATCGCCTGCGAGGGGCGGCTCGTCACCGCCGTCGCTCCCGACGACGCCGAGCGCCTGCTGGCCGCGATGCGCGCACATCCGCTCGGGCAAGGTGCAGCCATCATCGGTCACGCGGTCACCGAGCATCCGCGGACCGTGCAGATGCGGTCGCGCATCGGTGGTGAGCGCGTCGTACCGGTCTTGTCCGGCGAACAGTTGCCCCGCATTTGCTGAGAGTCACCCGAAAAACACGAGGACGCACGCATGATGACGACGATACCACACGGCAGGTCGACCCAGCGCGAGCCCGCAATTCCGGAAATCAACGTACTCTGGATCACGCAGGGGTTGAGCTGCGACGGGGACTCGGTGTCGATCACCGCAGCCACGCAACCGAGCTTGGAGGACATCGTGCTAGGCGCGATTCCCGGCCTGCCCAAGGTGAATCTATTTCACCCCATTTTGGCCTACGAACAGGGCGGGGAGGATTTTTTGGGTGCGTTCAGGAAGGCGATCCGCGGCGAGCTCGGGCCCTATTTGGTCGTCGTCGAGGGCTCGATTCCGAACGAAAAAATAAAGAGCGAGGGCTACTGGGCAGCCTTTGGCCAAGGTGAGGACGGACAACCCATCCCGACTTGTCAGTGGATCGACGATCTCGCGCCTGGGGCTCTCGGCCTGATCGCGATCGGCACATGCGCAGCGTACGGTGGCATTCACGCCATGTCTGGCAATCCGACGGGCGCGATGGGCCTGCGCGATTACTTGGGCCGCGATTGGAAGTCCAAGGCCGGTATCCCGATCGTCAACATGCCGGGCTGCCCAGTACAGCCCGACAATTTCATGGAGACATTGCTCTACCTGCTGTACCAAGCCGCAGGCCGCGCACCGATGATCCCGCTGGACGCGGAGGGCCGCCCGACGTGGCTCTTCAACGCCACCGTGCACGAGGGCTGCGACCGCGGCGGCTACTACGAGCAAGCGGATTTTGCCGAAGAATACGGGTCACCCAAGTGTATCGTGAAGCTCGGTTGTTGGGGCCCCGTCGTGCAGTGCAACGTCGGCAAACGCGGTTGGATGGCCGGCATGGGCGGTTGCCCGAACGTGGGCGGCGTGTGCATCGGCTGCACCATGCCGGGCTTCCCGGATAAGTTCATGCCCTTCATGAACGAGCCTCCGGGGGCGATCATGTCGTCGTCCGCCGTGGGCATGTACGGCCGGACCGTGCGCGCGTTGCGCTCCTTCACCCGCATGTCGCTCAACCGTGAGCCGGATTGGCGCGCGCCCGGAACTGAGCTCACCACGGGCTATCAGCCCACCAGCTACGGAAGTGAATCGAAATGACCTCGCCCACGAGTCCCGGCAAAGAGCTCGTCGAAATGTCGTGGGATCCGATCACGCGCATCGTCGGCAGTCTTGGTATCTACACCAAGATCGATTTCAACGAGCGCCGCGTGGTCGAGTGCCATTCAACGTCGTCCATCTTCCGTGGCTACAGCATCTTCATGAAGGGCAAGGACCCGCGGGACGCCCACTTCATCACCAGCCGGATCTGCGGCATCTGCGGCGACAATCACGCCACTTGCGCCAATTACGCTCAAAACATGGCCTTTGGCGTGAAGCCGCCCGCCATGGCGGAGTGGATCGTGAACCTCGGCGAGGCTGCCGAGTACATGTTCGATCACAACATTTTCCAAGACAACCTGGTGGGCGTCGACTTCTGCGAGAAAATGGTTCGGGAGACGAACCCTGGCGTGCTCGATCTCGCGGAACGCACCGAGGCGCCAGGCCAGCGCATACATGGCTTTCGCACCATCGCCGACATCATGCGCTCGCTGAACCCGTTCGAGGGCTCCTTCTACAAGGAGGCCCTCCACATGAGCCGCGTGGCACGCGAGATGTTCTGCTTGATGGAGGGGCGCCACGTGCACCCTTCCACGCTGTACCCAGGCGGGGTCGGCACGGTTCCATCGCAACAGCTCTTCACCGACTACGTCGTACGACTGATGAAGTACGTCGAGTTCATGAAGAAGGTCGTGCCTCTGCACGATGACTTGTTCGACTTCTTCTACGACGCGCTCCCCGGCTACGAAGACGTCGGAAAACGACGCATTTTACTGGGCTCCTGGGGCGCCTTCCAAGACCCGAGCGTGTGCGATTTCCGCTACGAAAATATGAGCAATTTCGGGCGCAAAATGTTCGTCACGCCGGGCATCGTCGTCGACGGCAAGCTCGTGACGACGGACCTCGTCGATATCAACCTCGGCATCCGCATTTTGCTCGGTAGCTCTTTCTACGATGATTGGTCGGGCGGGGAGATGTTCGTCAAGCATGACCCCCTCGGCAACCCCGTGGACCCGCGTCACCCCTGGAATCAGACCACCACGCCACGCCCGCAAAAGCGCGACTTCAACGACAAGTACACCTGGGTGATGGCGCCGCGTTGGTTCGACAAACGCACGGGCGAACACTTGGCGCTGGACTCTGGCGGCGGCGCACTCGGGCGTTGCTGGGTGACCGCGCTCGCTGGCATCGTCGACTTTGGTTACGTCAAAGCCACCGGCCACAGTCTCAAGATCTACTTACCAAAAACCGCGAACCTACCCGAGACCGAGCTCGAGTGGCGAATTCCACAGTGGAGCAACGCGCTCGAGCGCAATCGCGCGCGCAGCTACTTCCAGGCGTACGCGGCGGCGGCAGCTCTGCACTTCGTGGACCGAGCGTTCGAGGAGCTGCACGCCGGGCGCACTGCGACTTGGCATGACTTCAAAGTGCCCGACGAAGCCATCGGCTGCGGTTTTCATGAGGCGGTGCGCGGTATGCTCTCGCATCACATGGTGATTCGCGGCGGGAAAATCGCCAATTATCACCCCTACCCGCCCACGCCTTGGAACGCCAGCCCGCGGGATTCATTCGGCACGCCCGGTCCCTATGAGGACGCCGTGCAGAATATGCCGCTCTTCGAGGAGAACGGCCGGGACAAATTCAAGGGCGTGGACATCATGCGCACCGTGCGCAGCTTCGATCCGTGTCTGCCATGCGGCGTGCACATGTACCTCGGCGGCGGCAAGGAGCTCTTGCTGCGGCACGCACCTACGTTCGGAGCCCACAAATGAGCCCTGCCCCAAGCTCCGCGAGCCTGTCGGATGACGCTTCGTTCGAGCAGCGGTTTTCACGCGTCGAGGGGCTCCTGGCGGAGCTCGCTCATTCCAGAGACCCGATGCTCGAACGCGCAACGCGAGAAATTCTTGCGGCCGTGCTGGAGCTTCATCGCCGAGGGCTCGAGCGACTGCTCGAGATCGCAGCCCGCGCGAACGACACCCGCGAAGCGCTCGCGGCGGACCCTCGCGTGAGCGCCATGCTGCTCTTGCATGGCTTGCACCCGATTCCGCTCTCAGAGCGCGTCTCGCGCACGCTCGGCACGCTGCGCGAGCGCTACCGCAGCAAAGTCGAGCGCATCGACTTCGAAGAAAATAGCGAGAACGCGCTCCTCGTGCGGGTCGTGCCAGCTCCAAGCGCCTGCCAATCGACCCGCGAAACCCTGAAAAAAGACCTAGAGAATGCGCTAATCGCCGCGGCTCCTGACGTGAGCTCTCTGGTCATTGAAATACAGGAAGCTCCACCCGCCCTGATCACGTTGCGCGTTCGGCCAGACGCCGCGGGTGAGCGCGCGCTCGGAGGCTCGCGGTGAACGACAGCGAGCCCGGCTCGAGCGGCGCGCCGCGCTTCGAAGACGTGCTCCCCATTGCGGATGCCGTGTTGTACGAGGGCTATCTGCTCTACCCGTATCGGCCGAGCTCGCTCAAAAATCGCGTACGCTGGACCTTCGGCGGTGTGTACCCGCGCACGTACAGCCAGGCCCAGACGGGTGCAGACCGCTGTGAGGTCAGCACCGAATGCCTCGTGCGCGGCGCGCAGGCGGAGCTCGTGATCGAAGCGCGCTTCCTCGAGCTCATGGAGCAAAAGGCGAGCCACACGCTCGAGGAGGCCGAGTCCCGTTCGTTTCGCTGCGAGCTCGGTTTGGTCTCGGCGCTCGTGGGCGTTGTCACCGAGCACGCTTTCCCGCGCGGCCGCTTACGCGCAAGCCTCGAAGTCTCGGTGCAGGCAGTTGCGCACGATGTATTTCGGCTGCGCGCCTGCTTGCGCAACGAAAGCAACAGTCCCGCGGTAGAACGCGCAGCAGCTCTGCCGGACACGTTGCTCGCGGCTCACCTGCTGCTGGGTGTCGAGAACGGAGAGCTCGTGTCTCAGCTGGATCCGCCAGCTGAGCTGCGCGCGGCCGCACGAGCCTGCCAGCAGCATGGCTTGTGGCCCGTTTTGGCAGGCCAAAAGCAGCGCACGAATCAGATGCTGGCCAGCCCCATCATCTTGTACGACTACCCGGAAGTCGCGCCCGAAAGCCGCGCGGATTCTTGCGATGCGACGGAAATCGACGAAATCTTGCTGCTACGCGTGCTCACCCTGAGTGACGAGGAAAAGCGCGAGCTGCGAGCGGGCGATCCGCGCGCGACGGCTATTTTGGAGCGCGCTGAAGCGCTCTCCGCCGAGGAGCTGTTGCGCTTGCACGGTCGGCTCCATAAGCCCATGGGCGAGCCGCCAGCATTTTCCGTTGGTGAACGGGTCGTGCTGCGGCCCAAAGCGCGCGCGGACATCTTCGACTTGGCGCTCGCCGGTCGCATCGCCACCGTGCGCGCCATCCAGCAAGATTTCGAGGACCGCGTGCACTTGAGCGTGACGGTGGACGACGACCCAGGCGCTGATTTGGGCATCGAAGGCCTGCCGGGTCATCGCTTCTTCTTCTTCACCGACGAGGTCGAGCGCATCGGAGAAGGGAGCGCACCGTGAAACGCGTGCTGGTCGCTGGAGTCGGCAATCTGTTTTTGGGAGACGACGCATTCGGGGTCGAGGTGGTGCGCGAGCTCATGCAGCAGCCCGCGCTGCCCCAAGTCACGGTGCGGGATTTTGGCACGCGCGGCTTGGATCTCGCGTACACGCTCGCGCAAGGCTTCGACGCCTTACTGTTGATCGACACCGTGATGCGCGGTCACGCCCCAGGCACACTCAGCGTGCTCGAGCCCGATTTCGTGCCGAGCGAGCCCACGCCAGAGCTACTCGGACCGAGCCACGGCGTGGACCCGTGTCGAGTCTTCGCGCTCGCACAAGCGCTCGGTGCTGTCCTGCCGAAAGCGCGCCTGGTTGGCTGCGAACCGCTCGGCTTCGGCTCCGAAGAAGAACCGATGCTCGGTTTGAGCGAGCCGGTGCGCGCCGCAGTGGGCCCTGCCGTCGCGCTCGTGCAACA
>DATHOI010000310.1:0-4099 GCA_035485095.1 Polyangiaceae bacterium
CCGACTGCGCCCGGCATATTGGCGACGCAATAGTGCACCACCTCATCGACGATGAACGTCGGCTCTTGGTGCGTCGTGGGCCGCGTCGTCTCGACGCAACCGCCTTGATCGACCGCGACGTCGACGATCACCGCGCCCGACTTCATCGTCTTCAGATCGCCGCGCTCCACGAGGCGCGGCGCGCGTGCGCCGCGGATCAACACCGCGCCGATCACCAAATCCGCGAGCATGAGTTGGTCGCGAATCGTGTGCCGATCGCTGAACAGCGTGGTCACGTTCTTGGGCATGATGTCGTCCAGATAGCGTAGCCGGTCCACGTTGTTGTCGAGGATGGTCACGATGGCACCAAAGCCGGCGGCCACCTTGGCCGCGTTCGTGCCGACGACCCCGCCACCCAGGATCACCACGTGTGCCGGCTCCACGCCGGGCACGCCGCCCAGCAAGATCCCGCGGCCTTCTTCGGGCCGTTCCAGGTATTTGGCGCCCTCCTGAATGCTCATGCGTCCGGCGACCTCGCTCATGGGCGTGAGCAGCGGGAGGCGGCCTTGGCGGTCCTGCAATGTTTCGTACGCGACCGCGCTGGCACCGGATTCGAGCAACTGGTGAGTGAGCCGTTCATCGGCCGCGAAGTGAAAATACGTGAATAGGATCTGACCGTCACGGATCAGCGGAAATTCTTCCGCTTGCGGCTCCTTCACTTTCACGATCAGCTCGGCGCGGCTCCAGATCTCCGCGCGGTCGTCGATGATGGTAGCGCCCGCCTTCTCGTAGTCCTCGTCGCGGATCCCGCTGCCGAGCCCTGCACCGCGCTCGACGAGCACTTTGTTTCCGGTGCGGCGGAGCTCTTCGGCCCCGACCGGCAACAGCGACACTCGGTACTCGTGTGATTTGATTTCCTTCGGAACGCCGACAATCATGATCTAATAGCTTAGCGCGGCGCCCCCAGCTCGGCGAATAGTGCCCGCGATCACCCGCTTTTCTCGCGGCGCGGCGCTCAGCGCGCAAAGGTGTCCACGCGGGGGGCGGAGCTATTGTGTCGGCGCGCTTGCTGCGGGCGCGCTCGCTGCGGGCGTCGCGGCTGGCCGAACCGTCACTTCAACCTGCTCGTAGCCGAGCGCCCGCACGACGCCTTCGACGGCGCGGCGCGCGTTCTCACTGGCGCGCGCGAGCAGTCCGGCTTGTAGCGCGGCGTCGACCAGCGTGCGTTCCGCTTCCTGACGCGCGCGCGTCTCGAGATTCTCCTGCCGCGTGGCGAGTGCGCCGGTGCGTCGGGTGTGCACGTAGGTCTTCGAATTGTCGAGCTCAGCGTGGAACACCTCGGGCGCGGGCAGGGTGAGCCGCGCGCTCTTCTTCTCTGGGCTCGCCACGATGTCCTTCACGGTGAGCTTCTGCAGATCGACGCCCGCGCTCACGTTCGCGACGGCGACCAGCAAAATGGCGTCCTCGGTTTGAATCAAACCGAAGAGTTGCGACTGCTTGTCGGTCAGATCGATCACGCGCTCCATGTGAAACGAAGCGCTTTCGAGCCGAGCCAGATCCTGCACGGCGATCAGCACGTTGGCGGTCGGCCGCACGACGGTCACGCTCGAGCTGAGCGGCGGGATCACCGGCAACGCGGGGGCGTTGCAGCTCTTGCTCGCCAAAACCCCGAAAAGCGCGCCCGCGCCGAGCATGCTCACGAGCGCCACGACGCCCGCGGGCATCATGCGTTTGGGTTTCGGGAGCATGCTGTCGGTCATGAGCAGATCCAGAGAGCTGAACCCGCTCGGGCGCGAAGTCGCCAGCCGCGAGCGGGCGCTACGGAATCACGTCCCTTGTGGCCAGATCTTCTGCACGATAGCGGACAGTTGCTTGACCGTGTCCGCGGTCATGCCCGTCGCCTGAAACGGCCAGGCAAAGCTACGCGACACGACCTGGTTGCAGGAGAAAGAAACCAACAGATCATTGGGCGCCTGACCGACCTGTGACGTGAAGCTCAAGCCCATCTCCGCGTAGAAGACGTTCGGTGCGCAACGGGCGTCGGCGTTGTCGTAGCTGCTCTTGTTGCCGAGCAGTTGCCCCAGGCTGTTCTTGAGATCCGGATCGAGCACCTGCGTTTGGCTCAAGATTCGGAAATCATGAAAGCGCGGCGTGGTGTCGGGAGCCGGCAAGACTCCGGCAGCAGCGCCCGGCAGCAGGCCCGGCGGAATCAACTGCGACAGCCCTGCTGCACCTTGCTGGATCCATGTTTGGACTTCGGGGGGCAGGCCCGGGATCAACGCGCTCGGCGCAGTTGCGCCCGCGCCCGGCACGGCAGCCGGCACTTCGTAATTCTGAAGCCGATAAGCCGTGAGGTTCGCGGTCTTGAGCTGGTCGAAGGGCGCAGCCGGCGTGCTCGCACACCCGGAGAGTGTGGCGATTGTGGCGGCGGCAGCGAGGGCGAGTGTCGAAGTTTTCAACATGTGTCCGTCGTAGATCCGAAAAGCCTCGGCGCCAAGTCGAACGCGCCTGCTACCCCAAGCAAAATCAGAGTAAATACAGGGATATGGCTCGCGTTCTCGTGGCTGGAGGCGGTGGTTTCATTGGTCGCGCCTTGGTGGCTCGGCTGCTGGCGCGGCATGACCAGGTGACGATCCTGACGCGCGGCGCGACCGGTGAGCGTGACGGCCTGCACTGGTTGCACTGGGAGCCGCAGAGCCCCGCCGAGCCGCGGCTCAGCGACGCCTTCGACGCGTTCGTCAACCTGGCGGGTGAGCCGGCGGTCGGCGTGCGTTACACCGAGCGCACCAAAGCGCGCATCTTCGCGAGTCGCGTCGACAGCACGGCCTGGTTGGTGCGCGCCATCGAGCGTGCCGAGCACAAGCCGCGCGTCTTCGTGGCGGGCTCCGCGATTGGCTACTATGGCTCGGCGCTCGACGCGCCGCGCGTCGACGAGAGTGCGCCCGCCGGCACGGATTTTCTGGCGCAAGTCTGTGTGGCCTGGGAAGCCGCGGCCGAACGCGCGGAAGTGTTTGGCGTGCGTGTGGTGCGAGCGCGCACGGGCATCGTGCTGGGCGCACGCGGCGGCGCGCTCGAGAGCTTGTTGCGCCCCTTCAAGCTGTTCGTCGGGGGGCCGATTGGCAGCGGTCAGCAAGGCTTCTCTTGGATCCATCTCGACGATGAGGTGGCGGCGCTGCTGCGTTGCATCGACGACGACTCGCTGCGCGGCGCGGTCAACCTGTGTGCACCCGAGCCCGTGTCGAACGCCGAGCTGAGTCGTGTCATCGGCGAGCTCCTGCACCGCCCGGCGTCGCTCAGAGCACCCGGTTTTGCGCTCAAAGCCTTGTTTGGCGAAGGCGCCGAGCCGTTGCTTGGCGGGCAGTGGGGAGTCCCCCGCGCGCTTTGGCAAGCCGGCTTCGAATTCCGCTATGCCGAGATCCGCTCGGCACTGCGCGCCGTGCTGGGCGTCGAGCAGCGCCGCTGAAACGCGCGTGGCCGCGTTGCGCGGCAAAGCGAGCGCGTCAGCTCGGCCCGAAATCGTCCCCGCTGTCTTCGGGACGTTCAGTGGTGGGGATGCGATACGAGTCGTTCAGCCAATTGCCCAAGTCGACGAGCTTGCAGCGCGGCGAGCAGAACGGGCGCGGGTCGAAGTCCTCCGGGGCGTTCTCGAGCACGGTTTTACAGATCGGGCAGACGATGCGCACGCCGTGAGCTTAGCTCAAAACGCGGGACTTTCGAGGCCAATCGAGGTCGGCGCGGCTGCGCGCCGCGCCGCTGCCCAGAAGTCGAAATCTAGGGTAAGTTCCGCGCCCGCTCATGTCACAGGACTTGCTGTTAGAGATTGGTGTCGAAGAGCTCCCCGCCTCCTTCGTGGCTCATGCCGTGGAAGCGCTGCCCGGCTTGCTCGAGTCTCGTCTGCGCGAGCTGCGTTTGAGCCACGGCGCGCTGCGTGCGCTCGGCACCCCGCGCCGTCTGACGTTGCTCGCCGAGGGCATCGCCGAAGCGCAACCAGACCTCGATGAAGAGGTGCTCGGGCCGCCCGCGCGCGTGGCCTTCGACTCGGATGGCAAACCGACCAAGGCCGCGCAGAGCTTCGCCTCCAAGATTGGCGTCGCCCTCGACGCGCTCACGCGCAAAGCGA
>DATHOI010000311.1:0-9947 GCA_035485095.1 Polyangiaceae bacterium
ATGTCCCAAGCGAGCTTCACGAACACCAGGAGGAGCGCTATGGTGACGACGTACGCCGTCGCGCTGTTCAGCACCACCTTGCGCTCGGCGCCCTGCTGCCTCTTGGAGATGCTCTTGAGATCCGCGGCCAGCGCGTTGACCAAGTTGTTCGTCTTGATGGTGAGCGCCCGGCTCTCCACGATCTCGCGTTTGATTTCCTCGAGCTCGTACTCGTTCATCCCGCATCTTCAGTATCGCTGCGGCGCGAGCCGAGCAAGCGGCGCAAGGTCGCGTGCTCGGGCAGGCGCTCACCCGACCGCTCGAGCGGCACGCCGGTCCGCGCGCGTGGCGCTCGGCTCAGCCTCGAAAATTGCCCAGCTTTGCCGCGCAAAACAGTGCTGAACCCGCCAAAAAGCCGTTTCTGGCTTGAACGGAGGCCGATCCCTCGCTAGAGCGAGGCGGGCTCATTGGCCGAGTTGGCTCGGAGCTCCGCGCCGGACGGCCTGATTCGGGCTCCGCCGGCCAATTCTCGAGGAAAGTATGGACACTAGCGACATCCGCAAGGGCCTCAAATTCATGCAGGACGGACAGCCCTACGTCGTCACGGATTTTCAATTCGTGAAGCCTGGCAAGGGTCAAGCGTTCACGCGCACCAAGATGCGCAACATGCTGAACGGCGGCACCATCGAGCGCAACATCCGCTCCGGTGAGAAGCTGGAGCCGGCGGACGTCGAAGACCGCACCCTGCAGTTCATCTACATGGAAGGCGATGCGTTCGTGTTCATGAACTCGATGACCGGCGATCAGGTCACCGTGCAAGGTGAGGTCGTCGGCGACGACGCGGGCTTCATGATCGACGGCATCGACGTGATCATCACCATCTACAATGGCAACCCGGTCGCCATTCAGCTCCCGCCGCACGTCATCGTGCAGATCACCGAGACGGAACCGGGCGCCAAGGGCGACACTGCCACGAACGTGCAGAAACCGGCCAAGATCTCGACCGGCGCAGCCGTAAACGTGCCGCTCTTCATCAACGAAGGCGACTGGGTTCGCGTCGATACCCGCACCCGGTCCTACATCGAGCGCACGAAGGCACCCTCGAAGGCGCCCTGATATTTGGGGGGGCCAGCGAGTCGAGCGCCGTCACTTCCGACCGGCGCTCGTGCTCGGCTCGCTCGGCGCGCGCGGATGTTCGAAAACGACGGCGCGGCCGGCGTCGATGCAGGCCACCGCGCGCGCGTCGTTCGCGACCACGCAGTCCGTGAGTTTGCTGGCGTTGGCGTGCGCTTGCAGCTTGTCGAGTTGCCACAGCTCCTTGCGATCACCGGTCAAGAGCAACCCGAGCGGCGTGGCAAGCACCAGCACGCGCCCGTCGGGTGAACGCGGCGTGCCGAGCGAGGGCAAGCCCAGGGGCAGTTTCGCGCCGCTCGGGCTCGTATCGAGGTGTGAGCCTGCAACCAACGCGTCGAGCGTGCTGCCGTCGAAGGCGAGCGGCGTGAGCGTCACGTTCGGCCCATTGCCGCGCCCGGCGCAGCTCGCGGGGCGCGCAGCCAGTAGCCGCGTGGTGAACGGGGGCAAGAGCTTGTGATTCGCGTCACTGGCGTTGAAAAGTAGCTCCGAGCGGTCACAAGCGTGACTCGTTCCCGTGACTTGCACGCCGTTTCCGCTCACCAATTCGAGCGGCCAGCTCGGCGCGCCGGCGTCTGCGGCAAGTGCCGTTTCGGTCGCGCGGTCCGGAGAGATCCGGGTCACCCCCGCCTCGGTGCGAACGAGCAGCCCGGCGTCGGGCTCGAACCACAGCGGGCTGTAGTGCGGGACGCGCGGCACGCTCGGCTGAGCGCGCGCCGCGAAGGCTTCGCTGGCGTCGAAGCGCGTCACGGCACGCAGCGCAGTGCGTTCCAAATTTTTTCGCTGAGTCGCCGAGAGCTTCGTGAAATACCAGCCATCGCGAGCGAGCACGGCGAAGGCCTCGAGGACGTCGCCCTGCATCAGTGCGCTCTCGACATCGCTACCCAGCAGTGGGTCGATGACGTGCGTCAGATCTCCGCAGCGAAATGGCGTGCCGTCCTCGTCGAACACGCGAGCGACTCCGCTTTCAGCGCACAAGCTCGAGAGCAAGCGAATCACGTTCCCGACGCGGTCGGGGCTGTGCGTGCCGTGCCTGCCACGGGCGCGTGCCGCAACGCGCGCAGCCAAGCGCGTGAGCGATTGAGCGGGCTCGCTCGCGGCCCGTGACACGCCCGCTGCTCGATCGAGCCAGGCCAGATCCGCGCTCATGGCTTCACTCGAGCCGAGCGCACCCACGCTCACCGTGACGCGCACGTCGTCGCGCCCGTCTTGATCCTGATCCGACGAATCTACCGATAAATTCAGGGATTCGTTGGGGGCTGCAGCGGCGCCGCGCAGCGTGAGCAGCACGGGCCGTTCGACGCTCGGCGAGACCACGACGATGCCGCGCGTCGGCGCGCGAGCGATCAGCGTGCCCTGACACGTGGCCGTCGCGTCGAGCGTCGCGCTGTGCGGACCAGTCTGACTGAGCGTTACGCTCAGCGGGCAATCTGGGCTGTTCGGGATGAAGCCGGGCAGCGCGCTCAACCTTCGTCCTGGCGCGCCGTTCGGAAAATACCAAAGCTCGCCCGGCGGCGCGTCCTTCGCCGTGCGGTCGGGCACGAGCCAAGCGATCGCATCGGGCTTTTGATCGCCGTCGAAGTCCGCGGGCAAAACCTGCGCGAACGCGCGCTCTTCGGGCGAGATCAGACTCAAGCCCGAGCCTTGCCAGGCGCGCGGCGCACCGGGCACGAGCTCGGCTTTGCGCGGCGCAAAGCCGCCATTTGCGCTGTTGGCCGGTGCTGCGCTCGGATCCAGCGCGGCGCTCGCTAGGGGCTCGGCGCTCGCGGACGGCGCGGCCGACGCCACGCCGAACGGCGTGTACGGTTTCTCGGAGCCGCAGCCATTGCACCCGGAAAAACCGCACAAGGCACCGCTCAAGAACGCGAACCGACTCAGCGCACTAAGGCTAAGCTGCTGATAGTATGGGGTTTTCTGCGGAACCGAGCGCGACACTTCAGGAAGCTTTGTACGTCGCCCGACGCTTGGCCAAAAATGCCGTGAGGCCTTCGCGCGCGTCGTCGGTCGCAAACAGGGCGCCGAAGGCCGTGGCTTCGAGCTCGCAAGCCGCGGCCAAGTCGATGTCGAAGCCACGATTGATCGCGCGCTTGCTGGACGCGACCGCGAGTGGCGCCTGTTCGGCGATGCGCTTTCCGTGTTGCTCCGCGTCCGCCAAGAGTTGCTCGGCCGGGACGACGCGATTCACGAGCCCGATGCGGAGCGCGTGCTCGGCGCTGATCGGCTCAGCCGCATAGACGAGCTCACGCGCGCGCCCGAGCCCGACGCGACGGGACAAGCGCTGCGACCCGCCCAAGCCCGGCATCAACCCCAGGTTCGTCTCCGGCTGCCCGAACTTGGCGCGCTCGGACGCGAAAATGTAGTCGGCGCACAGCGCGAGCTCGCAGCCGCCACCGAGCGCAAAGCCATTGACCGCTGCGATGATCGGAAACGAAACGTCTTCCATCAACCGGCCCAGGCGATGCCCGGCCGCGCTGAACGCGTACGCTTCGGGCGCCGTGAAGCCGGACATCTCTGCGATGTCCGCGCCCGCGACGAAGGCCTTTTCCCCAGCGCCCGTCAGGATCACCGCTCGCACGCGCGTAGCCACCGGAGCCGACTCGAGCGTTTGAAGAACGTGCGTCAGCTCGCTGATCACTTGCGCGTTCAGCGCGTTGAGCTTGGCCGGGCGATTGATGGTCACGGTGACCACCGGCAGCGTGTCGGTCACGAGAATCGTTTGATAGCTCTCGGTCATCGCTTTCCTTTCACACGTTCAGTGCGAGCGCGTGATTTTCGCGCCCTTGTCGTCGTACGTGTAGAAGCCGCGGCCGCTCTTTTTCCCGAGCCAACCCGCGGCGACCAAGTTCCTGAGCAAGATCGACGGGCGGTACTTGGGGTCGCCGAACTCGCGCTCCAGCACCTCGGCAATCGAGAGCACCGTGTCGAGCCCGATCAGATCGGCGAGCTCAAAGGGCCCGAGCGGGTGATTGAGCCCGAGCCGCGCGCCACGGTCGATGTCCTCGGCGCTGCCTGTGCCCTCCTCGAGCGCGAAACACGCTTCGTTCAGGAACGGCAGCAAAATGCGATTGATCAGAAACCCCGGCCGATCTTGACTCACGACCAAAGTTCGATTCAAGCGCTCACCGAGCGAACGGATTGCGGCCAGGGTCTCGTCGCTGGTCTGCAACCCGCGCACGATCTCGATCAATTTCATGAGCGGCACGGGGTTCATGAAATGCATGCCGATCACGCGAGCGGGCCGCTTGGTGCGACCAGCCAACGCCGTGATCGAAATGCTCGAGGTGTTCGAGGCCAGAATCACACCCGGTTTGCACAAAGCGTCGGCGTGCTCGAAAATGGCGAGCTTCAGCTCGCGGTTCTCGGTCGCGGCCTCGATCATCAGATCGCAATGTGGGTATGCCGCGTCCGCGTGCACTGGCGTGATGCGTCCGAGTGCCGAGTCGCGCAGGTTTGGCTCGAGCTTGCCCTTGTCGACCTGTCGCGTGAGGGCCTGCTCAATCCCAGCCTTCCCGGCCTGCGCGCGTTCGATGCTCACGTCGGCGAGCAGCACCGTGTAGCCGAACTGCGCGCAGACCTGCGCGATCCCAGCGCCCATTTGGCCCGCGCCCACCACGCTCAGCACGGCATTGTCGGAAAGCAGCATCGCGAGAGCTTCGCGCAGCCGAGCGGTGTCGTCGAGTCGGCCGCGACGGAGCGGTCACTTGCCGCACAAAGATGCTAGCGTCGCGAGCGCTGATGGCGGCTCCTTGGTCTCGGGCGCAGATTGTGGCGTGCTGCGTGCTACCGGCGCTGCTTTCGGCGTGCGCATTTTCGCATCCCGATCCGGCGAACGAGGCGCGCATGCTGGCCGACAAGGGGCGTTCGGACGAAGCGGCGCGCGTGCTCGAGGCGCACCTCGTCAAGCACCCGGAGGCCGTGCCCGAGCGGCGCTTGCTGATCCGCATTTACGCGAGCTTGGGGCAGCTCGGTCACGCGCAGGATCACGCCGAAGCGCTAGCGAAAATTCTCGGACCGAGCAGCCCGATCCCGTGGGTCGAGCTGGGCTACGCATTGGAGCTCAGTCATCGCTACGACGAGGCGCTCGAACAATACGACCGCGCCGCAGAGGTAGCGCCGCACGACCCGCTCGGGCCTCTGACGGGCGGCCTGCGCGCGGCACGTTGGGGAGAGGCGGAGCTGGCCGAGCCACGACTTTCCGAGGCGCTGCGCCGAGATCCGCGCAGTGCGGAGGCCTGGCATGCGCTCGGTCTAGTCCGGGTTCACCGAGGCGACTTAGACGGCGCTGCCCTTGCGTACAGTTCCGGCCTGAAGGCCGATTCCGGGGCCGTCGAGGATCACGTGGGCCTCGCGACGATCGCGGTGTTGCGCGAGGATGCACTGGCGGCGCTCCGCGAATATGACGCTATCGTTTCCGCACGGCCTAAGTTTGCGGACGCACAACTGGGGCGCTCATGGGCGTTGCTGAAGCTTGGTCGGCTGGACGACGCGCAACGCGCGCTCGATCGCGCGCGTGATCTCGGCGCGAGCGGCCGCGCGCTCGCTGCGCAGCGACGCGCGCTCGCTGCGCTTCGGGCTCCCGCTGCAGCGCCCTGAGCGTGCGTTTTCGGCTCGAGAGTCGGAGCATTCGTGCGACGCCGGATGCGTGGCTGCGGGTGGGCTTGGAGCGTCGCACAACGCTCGACCAATGGGCTGAAAGGTGCGCGAGAACCCAATTAGAATCGTGGCCTTGCCAAGCTTGTAAGAGCTTGGCGCGCAGCGTAGTGTCAAGCCCCCCCGCTCCTCGCCGACATCGCGGTGATGAGTGGGCAATGAACGGGTGAGGAATGGACTCCCAGACGATCCGCACGGCGCTTGGAACACTGCAGGCGATACCAGACTCGGACGAGGCGTGGACGGCACTTCGGGAATCCGCAAAAGCGAGCGGCGGCGATCTGTCGACCGACGAGCTCTTGCGATTGCTCGATTCGGCACGCGACAAACACGCCAGCCGCGGGGAGTGGGGCGCGGTCTCCGGGCTGCTCGAGATAGCCGCCAAGGTGGCGGAGAGCACGCCACGCGAAGCCGAGATCCTCACCGAGCAGGCCAAAGTTCTCACGAACGAGATGTTCGACGACGACGGCGCGGCCGTCTGTTACCTGCGTCTGCTCGAGATCGACCCGAACAATTCCGTTGCCTCCGCAGCGGTGGACGAAGCCGAAAATAAGCGTCTGCGCTTCTCGGAGCTCGCCTCCACCTACGCCACCGAGGCCGAGGGCGCGTCGGACGAAATCTACAAGAGCTCGATGCTCATGCGCGCCGCCGAGATGGAAGTGCGTTTCGGTGGCGAGAGCGTGAGTCTCGAGACGGCGATCGAGCGGCTAGAGCAAGCCGTGCGTCTCGATCCGACGAACGAGCGCGCCGGGCGGCTGCTCGAGCACATTTATCGCAGCGGCAACCGCTGGGAGGAGCTCGCGCGCGTGCTCGAGCGCTTGGCGGATCGCAGCGAGAAGCCCGCGTCGCGTGTCGCGGCGGGCGTGCGCCTAGCGCGCTTGTACGCGCAGCATCTTTCGGACAACGAGCGGGCCGCGCGCGCCTATGATCGCGTGCTGCGCGTCGACGCCTCGCACGCCGAAGCGAAGGGCTTTTTGTCGGAATTTTACGGCAACGACGAGCGCTGGGGCGATCTCGTCGGCTTGTACGAGCGTGAGCTCAAGGGCAAAGACACCAACGACGCCGAGCGTCTCGGCGACATGCTCCAGATCGCGATGCTCCACTGGCGAAAGCTCGGGCGCCCGCAAGACGCAGAGCCGTGGTTCGAGCGCATCCGCAAAGTGGAGGCCACCAATGAAGGCATGCTCACCTTCTACCGCGAGTACTACGGCTCATTGGAAGACGACACGCGCCTGATCGACGTGTTGCAAGGCGCGCAGCGCGCGGTGCCGGACGGATCGAAGGCGCGCAAGCAATTTGCGTCGGAGATCGCCAAGCTCGCGGAAGGCACTGCCAACGCGCAAAAGGCGATCGAGCAATACAAGAGCATCTTGCGTCAAGATCCGGACAGCTCTGAAGCGCGCGACGCCTTGAAGCGTCTGTACAAGCAGACTCAGGGTTACAATGCGCTCGTCGAGCTGTTGCGTCAGCAGCTCGAGCGTACGCCGGCCGAGGAATACTCGACGCGGCTCGCCATCTTGCGAGAGGTCGCGACCGTGTACCGGCAATACGTGCGCAGCGACACGGCGCTGCTCAGCGTGCTCAATCAGATCGTGCAGCTCGACGACAAGCTCGACGAACATGACGTCGACGAGATGCGTGAGCTCGTGGGTCTGTACGACAAGCTTGGCCGTCACCGCGATCTGATCACGAACCAGCTCAAGCTCGCGGAGATCACGCCGGACATCGAAGAGAAGAAAGAGCTCTATCGGTCGGCCGCGCGGCGCTGGCTCGAGCAATTCTCGAACGCGCAGAACGCGACCGAAGCGTATGCGGCCTTGCTCAAGGTCGCTCCCAAGGATCCCGAGGCCCACGAGCGCCTCGAGGATTTGTATCGGAAGCGGCGCGCGTGGGACAAACTGTTCGAGCTGTATTCGGCTGATCTGGAGAGCGCCGAAGGCGGCGCGAAGCTATCTCTGCTCAAAGAGCTCGCGCAGCTCGCGGCCGAGCGTTTGAATCGGGGCGCCGACGCCGTCGAGCTGTACAAGAAGATCCTCGAGATCGATCCCACCCGCACCGAGGTGTTGGACGCGCTCGAGAAGCACGCCGAGCGCGCCAAGGATTGGCCCACGCTGGCCGAGGTTCTGGAGCGTCGCGTTGCGTCGCTCGAAGACGACGCGGCGCGGCTCGCCGCGTTGCAAAAGCTCGGTACCGTGTACGCCGAGCACATCGGCGATCATCAGAAGGCGGCGCGCGCTTGGCAGCGCGTGCTCGAACTGCAGCCGGGTCACTCGCGTGCCCTGCGCGTGCTGCGCGAAACTTATCTGCAAAGCGGCGACTACGACGGGCTCGAACGCCTATACGCCTCGCAAAACGATTGGGAAGGCCTGGCCGAGGTGCTCAGCACTGCCGCCGATCGCGCCAAAGAGGCACCGCCGCGCGTCGAGCTCAGCTACCGCGCCGCGGCCGTGTACGAGGAAAAGCTCAAACAACCGGAGCGCGCGTTCCGTTCGTACGACCGTATTCTGACCGCTGATCCGACGGACACGCGCGCCGCGCGGGCGCTGATCCCGCTGTATGAGAAGGAAGAGAAGTGGTCGCGCTTGCCAGCGCTGTACGAGCTCTTGTTCGAGCGCGCCGAGAGTGAGGCCGAGAAATTGTCGCTGCTCGGCAAGCTGGTCGAGGTCTCGGGCCGCCGGTTGAACGACAAGAAGGCGGCAGCGGTGTACGCGCGCAAGGCGTATGAGCTCTCGCCAGAGAGCACCGCGGCACTCGATCTGCTGGAAGAGTCGTCGCGTGCTGCCGGCTCGTGGGAGGCGTTCGTCGAAGCTATCGAGCAACGCTTGCAGTCCAGCGAGAACACGGCTTCACCGCCGCCCGTTGCTTCTGCTGGAGAAGCGCCCGCGCAACCCGCCAAGAAGGGCAAGAAGAAGAAAAAGGGCGAGGCACGCGAGTCCATGCCCGAGCCGGCCGCGTCGGGCTCGTCGACGTCCGCAGCTGGCGCGGAGCGCCGGCTGCTCGAGTTGCGCTTGGCGCGTGTGTTCGCGGAAGAGCTCAGTCGCTCGGAGCAAGCGGTCGAGCTGTATAAGCAGATGCTCGAGCGCGATCCCGCTGATGCCGAGGTGGCCGCCGCGTTGGAAGCGATTTTGCGCCGTGAGGATCGACGGGACGACCTGCGTTGGCTGCTCGAGCTGCGGGTAGAGCACGCTTCGGACGCCGAAGCGCGCGTGCGCATTCTGAGTGATTGGGCGACGCTCGAAGAGGACGTCTTCGAAGCACCCGATCGCGCGATCGCAATCTATCGCCGTATCCTCGAGGTCGACGATTCCGATTCGGCGGCCCTCGGGACCTTGCCTCGCTTGCTCCTGGCGCAAAACGACGCGGCCGGCGCGGCCCAAGTCATCGAGCGCCATCGCGAGAAATCTTCGGGCGAGGCGCGCGCCGAGCGCGAAGCCGAGCTGGCCGAGCTGTACCTCAATCGCTTGTCACGTCCGGAGGACGCGCTGAACAACGCCATCCTCGCGGTCGATTCAGCACACACGAAAGCGCGCGCCATGGCCGTGCTCGAGCGCCTGCTCGACGTGGCAGAGGTGCGAGCTCGCGTGGCCGACGTGCTCGCGACGCAGTACGCCGCGTCCGGCGAGGCGCGCCGCGAAGCGCACGTGCTCACCGTACTGCTCGGCGAAACCAAGGACCTCGCGCTGCGTCTGCCGCTCTACGTGCGTTTGGCCGACGCTCACCAGCACAAGCTGAACTCGTACGGTAGCGCGCTCGACGTGGTGCTCGAGGCGGTGCGTCAGTATCCGAGCGAGCTTGCGCTGTGGGATCGAGCGGACGCTCTGGCGCAACTCGCTGGTCGCCCCACGGATCTGGGCGAAGCCTTCCGCGAGGTCATGCGCAGCTCGTTGCGTGAGGAGCTCGAGGTCGAGCTGGCCGAACGCGCCGCGCGCTTGCATGAAGATCGACTCGGCGACCCGATCGGAGCCACTCCTTATCTCGAGCGGGTGCTCGCGCTGTCACCGGGCAACGAGGCGGCGTTCCAGCGGCTGAAGGACATTCTCACGGCGGCGGAGCGCTGGAGTGAGCTCGAGGCTTTGTACGACCGCGCCTCGGCTGCCACGGATGATTTAGCGCGGCGCGCCGAAATGCTGGTCGAAGTCGCGTTGATTTGCGAAGAAATCATCGAGGACGTCGAAAAAGCTACGCGT
>DATHOI010000312.1:0-7209 GCA_035485095.1 Polyangiaceae bacterium
AGTACTACCCGGACTACTCGCCGGACGACACGATGATCGCCTACAACCGTGTGGCGAAGATGGACGGCACGGCGATGTACTACCGGCCAGACGCCGAGTTGTACGTCACCAAAGCCGACGGCACGGGCACGCCGCGCCGGCTCGTCGCGAACGACCCGCCGATGTGCACGGGGCTCACCACCGCGACGATTCACAATAGCTGGCCGAAATGGGCGCCGCTCGTCGAGCAAGGCCTGAACGCGAATTACTACTTCTACATTTTCTCGTCTTCACGCTACTCCAAGACCACGGTGCTCGACGGCTCGACGCCCGTGCCCGCATCCGAGTTGTTCTTGGCCGCGATCAAGATCGACGCACAGGGCAACGTCACCGACTACCCCGCAATCTACCTGTGGAACCAGGCGAGCCTGATCTCGACCGACGCGACCAGCATGATGTCGAGCGTGACGCAGTCTCCCGGCCTGAATCTCACGCCCGCGTGGAAGGATTTTCAGATCCCGCCCGTGCCGCCCGTCATCGTGAAGTGAGCGGCTGAGGTGAACGGCCTGTGCCGCGGAGCGCTGCACGAGCGGCGCTCCGCGTAGGCTTATCGCGCGATCGATTTCACGCAGCGAAACCCGATGCCGTGGCTCTGCGCAGAGGGCACCTGCGAGTAGCGGAAGGAAGGGTGCAGCCAGGTGTCGTAGCTGGCGTTCCAGGCGCCGCCGCGGATCACGCGGCGTTCTCCCGCGGCTGGACCGGTCGGGTTCTTGACGGCGTCGACGGTGTACGGGCCGTACCAATCGGCGACCCATTCCCCGACGTTTCCGACCACGTCATACGGACCGAAGCGCGAGCGGCCAGCGGGGAACTTGCCGACTGGCGCGGTGGTCGCGTAGCCGTCGTCGCCCTTGTCGAGAGCGGTCAGATCGACGTGGTGCGCCTTACCCCACGCGACGCACTGCGCGTCGCAAGCGTTCAAGTGCTCGGCCGTCGGTGGGTCGTCACCCCACGGGTAGACTCGGCCGTCCGGACCGCGCGTCGCAAATTCCCACTCGGCTTCCGTCGGTAGGCGCTTGTCGTAGGCCTTGCAGTACGCATCGGCCATGTCCCACGTCACGCAATTGATCGGATGATCGGTCTTCTCCGAATCGCCCGCGGTGCACAGCGGCGAGTAGGTTTTGCGCTCGGCTTCTGTGATCTTCGGCCACTCGACTTCTGTCGGGGCGCGTTTGCATTTGCCGATGTCCGAGCACGCCTTGTACTTTTTGGCCGTGACTTCGTACAGATCCATGCACTCGCTGTCCACGCTCACGTTGTGCGAGGGCTTCTCGTTGTCCGCGGCGTCCTTCAAATCAGAGCCCATGAAGAACTGACCCGTTGGAATCTGCACCATTTCGTCGGGGCAAGTCGGTGCGGCCGGAGCTGCGGCGGAGGCAGACGGCGCCGCGACCGGTGTGACGGCTGCAACTGCGGAAGGCGCGGGCTTGTCGCCGCCGTCGTGCTTGCCGCCCAGCATGAAAAAACCGGCGGCTGCGACGGCTGCTGCGCCGAGCACGCCGCCCACCACCAAGCCCGCTTTGCTGCCGCCGCCAGTCGCGGCGTTGCCAGTGGTGACCATCGAGGGGCTGCTCGTGCTGGTGATGTTTGCCTGCGACGTGCGACCGAGCAAGCTGCCCGGAGCTAGCTGGGTGGGGAAGGCTGCCAACTCTTGGCTCACGACCGAGGGACGGAAGCCGGCCTCGCTGTAGAACCCACCGTATGCTTGCTCGAGCGCAGACCAAAACTCTCTCGCGCGCGCGTAGCGATCGTGTGGATTGATCGCCAATGCCTTCTCGAACACCGACTCGACCGCGTCCGTGACTTGCACGCCCATGTTGCGCGGAGTGGGGCGACGCTGCGGATTGCCCGAAGAGAAAGCGAGCTGCACGATGTCGTCGCCATCGAGCGCCGCTTTGCCCGTCATCATTTCCAGAGCTACGAGCGCGAGCGCGAATACGTCCGTCCACGGCCCGGTCGCGCCGTAGCTGCGGCTGAATTGCTCGGGCGCGCCGTACTGCGGCGTGAACGAGGTAATGTTCATGCCCGTCTTGGCCATCGCGGCCTTGAGCTGGGTGTTGTCGCTCATCATCTTCGCCACGCCGAAGTCGAGGACTTTCAGCGTGGGAGACTGATGCGGATTGCCGAGCACGAAGATGTTCGCCGGTTTGATATCGCGGTGCGCGATGCCCTTGCCGTGCGCCACGTCGAGCGCATTCGCGACCTGCGTGAGCGTGGTGATCACCTGCTCCACGCTCCACGGCGCTGTCTTGGCGACTCGCTCGCGCTCTAGCAGCTCGTCGAGCGCCACGCCGTCCAGCCACTCGAGCACCATGTACGGCATCCATTGGCCGTCTGGCGACGTGTACGTCCCGACGTCGCGCGCCTGCACGATGCTCGCGGTTTGACTGCTGAGCTCGGTCAGCAGTGCGCCTTCTTGAATGAACTGATCCTTGAACTGGTCGCGTTGCTCGACCGGCGCCGCAGACAGGCCGTTGAAGAACTTGATCGCGACGGGCTGATTCCAGATCGTGTGTTGGGCTCGATAGACGACAGCGAACCCGCCTTCCCCCACGAGGCGTTCGATGCGGTACTTCTCCGCGATGGTCGTGCCGACGATACCGATGGGGTCGCGAGTGCTCATGGTGGGGGGTGCTTTCGAACCACGCTCAGGTTAGGCAGGTTTGCTCGCGTTGGGCACATAATTGCTGGTTTTTGGGTTGTTTTGGCCGCTCTCAGGGCCTTTCCCGAGCAATGCACCGCGTTCGGCCAGGTCCGAAAGGAGCCGCGCGGTCGCGCTCAGCAACTCAGCCTCGAGCGGAAGCCCGAGCCGATGCGCGGCGCCGGTCACGGCCGAGCCCAGCGTGAGACGAGCGTCGAGCAGGCCCGACAGCACCTGAGCGGCGAACGCTCCCAGCTCGAGGTAGCGCACCTCGTGCTCTGGGCTGCGGTAGACGAGCAGTGACACGGCCTGGCGTTCCGGCAGGACGCGGCTCGCCGTGTCCTCGGGCAAACGGTGTACGGCCCAGGCGTAGTGCACGAGCCGCACCGCGTCGATGAACTCGACGCACTCGTCGAGCGAGAGCTCCGCCGGAACGTGGTCCTTGGGACGAGCCAGCAGGGTGGCCACTTCGATCTGCAGTGCCTCGTGCTGGGCGAGATCCGCCAGGTATTCCGGCACGTTCGGATCCTGCGCCCAGCGCGGCAACGCGAATTCAAGGAAGCGCGGCGTCAAGTCCTTCAAGAGCCGGGTGACCGGCGGCGACACGCGCAAGAAGTCGGCGAAGTCCGTGTCGAAGCGCGCGCCGAGCCGCGCGATGCAGCGCGGGATGGTGCTCTCCAGTGCGTCGCGCAAATTGCGGCGTACCAGCTGTCGGTACACGAGCAGCCGCGAAAAGTCTCGCTGCAACGCGCGTGCGTCGTCCGGTGTGACCTCGTTGCGCGCGAGCCACGCGCTGATCGCGTTCTGATCTTCAGGCGCGATTTCCGGGCCCAGTGTCAGCTCGGCCAGCGCGGATTCAAGCGCTCTTTGCATGACGCTCCGCGTGCCGTGCCAGCGCGCGTGCTCGCAGCTGGGCGAGGACCTGCAGCTCGCTCAAGAGCTCGGCTAGATCCGGAACATTGTTGTCGCGTTCGAGCAACACCGGCACGTCGCCCGCGCGTTCGAGGGTCCATTCCAACAGATCGAGCACGGGATCCACGATTTTTTCGCCATGCGTATCGAGTAGCAATCCGCTCTCCAGCCGTTGATGTCCGGCGACGTGGATCTCGACCACGCGCTCGAGCGGCAGTCCGGCGATGAATGCATACGGGTCGAACCCGTGGTTCTGCGCGTTCACGAATACGTTGTTTACGTCGAGCAACAGGCGAGCGTTGCTCACTTCGAGCACGCGATTCAGAAACGTAAGCTCGCTCAGCTCCGGCTCGCCCGGATGCACGTAGTAAGTGATGTTCTCGAGCGCGAACGGGCGCTCCATGAGCCCCTCCATGCGCCGCGCGCGCTCTGCGACGCGGCGCACGTTTTCTTCGCAAAATTTGAGCGGCAGGAGCTCATGCAGGACGCGCTCGCCGGCCGTCGAAAAGCACAAGTGGTCGGAGTGCCAGGGCGGATCGAGCCGCGTCAGCTCTTGCTTCAGCGCGCTCAGGTAACCCGGGTCCGGCTCAGCGATGGCACCGATCGAGAGCGTGAGCCCGTGCGTGACGATCGGATAGCGCTCGGCGATCTGCTCGAGCGCGGCCGGATAGTAGCCACCGCGGCTCAAGTAATTTTCTGGCGAGACCTCGAAGAATGCGACGTCCAAATGCGGAGCGTCCAAAACTTCTTCCAGGAAATCCCAGCGCAGCCCCAACCCGATGCCACCGAGCGCTTGGCGTGAGCCGCGCGGGGTCGCCTCGTATTGGGGCTCGTGGGTCATCGACGGACTCAGCCGCAGGTGCCAGCGCCGCAGCCAGCCTTGGCCCCAGCGGCCTTCTTCTTCGCGGCAGCCTTGGGCTTGGCGTCGCTCGCCGCGGGCGTTGCCGCCGGCGTGGTTGCAGCGTCGGTCGAGACGACCTTGGTGTCCGGAGCCGCAGCTGGTGCAGCGGCCGCTGCCGCCGGAGCCGGAGCGTCGGTCGTCTTGGCGGCATCAGCGGGTGCGGCTGCCGGTGCGTCCGCCACCGGGGCTGCCGCGGCCGGAACTTCCTTCGCGTCCGCGGGGCTCGCCGCGGGCGGCGTGGCGCCACCACAGGCGATCAGACCGGTAGCGCTGAGGGCGGCGAGGGTAGCGGCGATTGAGCTGAAGCTGAGTTTCTGCGACATCGAACGGGCTCCTTGACGTGATGCGCGTCCCGTTACGGGCTCGCGTGTGTGAAAGTCTCGAAATTAGCGATCCCGCGTCTGAAACGCCAGTCGCGGGGGCAGCGGCAGTGAGCTGCGGGGCACTAGGGGTACGTTGCTCGCACGAGACGGTTTCACGATCCTTGCCCAGACCGGGCTCGGTTCGTGATTTCTGGTTCAATCTTTTCTTCCGTAGAGTTCAATACTTACACGTACATCGCGAGCCGACGTCAGGGGCCCCGTGTGATGCCGCGGGGCACTGCTTGGCGTGGGCTCGCGGCTGTGAATTTCGTGGGTTTCTAGCGAAATTACGAGCGGAGCACGACTCCGGATCAACAGCGTTGTCGGTACCGTTGGGTCACTGGCGAAGCCAAATTCCACCTCCAGCGGCTCGCGCTTGAGCACGCGAAAGCCATTCAGCAACAGGTTGCCTTCGACGACGGCTCGTGCGCGGCGAGTACCCGGCGCTCCGGCGTCGCTGGCGCGGACTGGCTCGAGCACCTCGGGCGAGACGTCGTCGAGTGCCGTGATCTCGAAGGTTGCAAGCTTGGGCGATGCGCCCGCGTCGGCGATGTCCAGCGCGCTTCGGGCACGCGTGAGCCAGTCCGCCGAGTCCGCGTTGTCGAGCGTGAGTGAGCTGAGGTCGACACGCACTTGTCCGCGGCTCTGCCCGAGGGCACCGAGCGCGACCTCGATTTCTCCGCTGACCTTCGTGAGCTTGCCCTGCACTTTGCCGAGCTTGGTCGGCAGCTCGAAGCGGACCAAGCTTTGGTCGGTGAGCACGTAGCGTGTCGTCACGGCGGCCGCGGCGTCTGCGCCGGCCGACGCACTCGGAGGAGGGTGCGCGAGCCAGGGCTCGGTGTGCACGGGTTTCGGGTTTTTCTTTGCGCAGCTGCTCACGGCCAAGAGCAGCCCGAGGAGCAGGCGACCAGTTCGCTCGTTCAATGCCAGACTCCGATCGCGACGCTCCAGCCGAAGTAGTCGCGCGCGGCGTCCAGTGAGCCGCCCGCGCGCCAATGCGTGTCCTCGTGAAATAGGCCAAATACGGTCCAGTGGAACAGTTTCTCGTCGAAGCCGAGCGTGCCGTGCACGCGCGCGCCCCGCTGATTGCTCGGGAAGCGGGTCGGTTCGAGGTACGACCCCGCTCGTAAGCGCAGCCAATTCGGCGCGCTCTCGGTCTCCAGCCCAACGCGCGGAGAATAGCTGAGGGACGTACCCGAGCGTTGAGTCGTGCGCTCCAGGAACGACTCGACGCCGACGGCCTCACGCGCGGTGCCGCTGACCACGAGCGAGCTTACGATCAGCACGTGAAAGCGCTGCATGGCCAGGACCTTGTAGCGAATGTCCTGGTCCTCTTTGTCTTCCGCGCGGCTGAGCGTGGCCTCGTCGAGCGCGGCCTCGGTTGCGAGCTCCACGTCGAGGGCGCGCGCGGCCGCGTCCACGTCGCCATGGATGTTTCGCACGCGCTCGAGCTCGAAGCGCCGGTAGCGTTCGCGCTCGAGCTGCCGCCAGTGTAGGAATCGCTTGATCCGCTCGAGCTCGATCACCGGATCGATCCAACGCGGATTGAGCGGTCGCGGCCCGAGCTGAATGGCCATGCCCAGGTCCAAATCCCAGGGCACCGTGACGCGCTCTGGCAAATAAAGGTCGGTGACGGGCTGGGGGATCGTGTTGCCCGACGCGCGCGAGTTCACTTCCGAACGGTACGCGCCGCCGATCCGGAATTGTTCGTCGTTTGGCCGGAGCAGAAAGCCGAATTCGTAGCCGTTGCCGACCGAGGTGAACAGGTCCTGCTGAGTGGCTGTGAACTCGTTTTGGTGTTGGACGGAGAACGTGGCGATGCGATCGCCCGCGCCGACGATGATCTGCCCGTCTGCGAACGCGCGCGCTAGTTGCAGGTGCGTGACCGAGATTTGCGCCACGAGTTGATCGCTCTTGGTTTGGACTGCCGCGCCATTCAGGGCGTATTCCTGCAGATCGCTGGTGAGGCCGAAGCCCCATTTGCCGAGTTGCAGGTTGGCCGCGGCGTCCAAGAATACGAAGCCGCCCGTGGTGCCCTTCGGGAGTTTCGTGGTGCTCCCGGAATTGAAAAAATCCGAGTTTTTGATGGTCGCTGGAAAGGTCACGCCAAGGCCGAGATCGTAGTCGAAATGCGCGTTGGACCAGGGCACGCGTACGGCGGGCGCCGCCGGGTTTTGCGTGTCGCCCTCGACGCCCTCGCCGATGGCGACGAACGCGCCAGCTAGGCCGATCACGCGCGTGCTGGCGAGCACTGGACCCTGATACAGATCGATGGAGTAGTGGTTGGTCTTGATCGGTTGGCCATCGACCGGCAATTGAGCGCGAGCCGTGGTCGACAGAGCGAAGGCGATCAT
>DATHOI010000313.1:0-2064 GCA_035485095.1 Polyangiaceae bacterium
TGACGGTGAACAGATCGATGCGCTGGAAGCCCGCGGCGCTGAACGCGACCGCGCTCAAGAGCACGTTGTCGTCGATCTTCAGGACATAGGTCCCCGCCGCCCAGTTCACGTCGACCTCGAAATGGTACCAAGTGTTCGTTGCGAGTGGCGTGCTGCCATCATCTTCGGCGAGTAAGACGGGTCCGACATGGCTCTGCAAAGTGACCCGCGGAGCGTAGGCGTCGTAGGTCAGTGATAGGTAAACGATCTGGTCCATCGCGGCCGTATCGCCAGAGAGCACGAAGTACGCGTCGGATCCGGTGCTCGGGATGCGAACCCACCAGCGCACGACGCTCGGTTGAACCGGCGCGGGAAACTCGTAGTTGAGCCCTGAAAAGTATTCATCGCTGCCCGTGATGTTCACGTGGTGCGCCGAGCCGGTCACCGCGCCGCCGCTCGCGATCGCATGGGTCGCGGTGCTCGGCCCGTTGCTGAACACGCTCAAATCGGCGTTCGACTCGAAGCCGTCGAAAAACAGGTACGCGCCGCCGCCACCCGCCGCCATTGTGCCGCCGGATGAGTTCCCTGCCGCGCCGCCGACGCTCGGCGAACCGCCAGTACCCGAGCCCGCGGCGCCAGCCATTGCTTGCGCGCCCCCCACACTGGCGCCCGCGTGGCCGCTAGCCCCAGTCGTTCCAGACGAGCCGTTCGCGCCGCCCGCTGTCGCGTCGCCCCCGCCCGCACCCGACCGGCCGCTCGCACACAACCCGCTCACGCAGGCGAGCGAGCCATTACATGTCGCGTTCGGGTAGCACGCGCAGCCGGCATCACCGGTGGTGCACGCCGCTGAGCCGCCGATGCTGGAAGGACCCGAGCCGCCCGAGATGAGAGGTGGCGGAGTGCTGCCACAGCCCAGCACCAAAGCGGCCGCGCAGAGAGCGAGCTGGCGAATGCGGTTCGTGTGTCCGTCGAGCCCTGATTCTCGCGCTGCTTTCATGCCTTCCCGTTTTCGCACTCCCGTCGTCGCACAGCAAGAGGCACGAACCGGGGGGCCGATCGCGGTTAGGCGAACCGCCGCAAAAAGCTGCTCGACGTGAAGCGATCGATAGCTGGATCCGGTTCCAGCCTGATGCGCCAGTGCCGCGCAGTCAGAGCTGTCACCATTCTGATGCCGGCACAGCCCTGTGCCTGCGCTGGAGCTCTACCGTTCTTCTCGCATCGAAGGCGTCAATGTCAGGCCAACCAGCAATCCTTCGGGCGAGAGAAAGCGGGTCACTGTCTGGCCCCACGGTTCTTTCCTGCCTTTGACCAGCATGCGATAGCCACGTGACTCGAGCTCGGCGGTTGCCTTCTCTACGTCTCCAACGTCGAACTCAAGCCAGGCTTGAGGGATCGGAATGTCGGTGGGCCAAGCATCGTTACCGAAACACGACTCCGCAGCTTGGGACAGGGGCCACAGGGCAAAGGTTTTCACTCCGCGCAGCCCTTCAGTATGTAGATAGCCGCCCTTTTCCTCTTTGAATGGGATGCCGAATGCCTGTTGATAGAGCTTCCGGCTCGGTTCCCTGTCGGCGACGATGGGACCAAAACCTGCGACGAATAGGATGCTGACATTGCTCATGGCATCTCCCTACCTGGTCTCCACGGGCTGAACGACACTGAGCAGATATGGTTTCATCGGGACTGTCCTCTGGTGACATCGGGCCGACCGATACGTCACGATGATCACGCCCGTGCTGGTGGTCGTGGTGTCGACTGGTGGACGACTACGTGCTGATGATCACTCCGCTCGTGCAGGCTGCCAAGCACGAGAGAGCATCGTGCGTGCCAACGCGTCTGACGAGTGACGACCATTCAGGCGTGAGGGACCGGCGTGTTTGTGCGTGGCTGACCGCCACGGCCGTGATCGAGTGCCCCAAAACCGTTGCTTGAGAGTGACGAGCGAGCGCTGGGCTCGGCGCCCAAAAGCGCGAGCGGATTAGTTTCTCCCCCATTTGCAAGGCGTTCTTGCGTTTGTGACCGAAAGCTCGGACCATTCCCGCATGGACGGAGTCGACCGAGAGCAGCGGGAGCTTTTGGCGGCGT
>DATHOI010000314.1:0-31707 GCA_035485095.1 Polyangiaceae bacterium
TGTCTACCATCTTGGGCCCAAAGCCCGAGATGTGCGCAACGTGCTCGAGCACGTGCGCTGAGTCCCATGCCAGAAGCTTCTCGAGCGACTCTGCTTCTTCAGCGAGCTGGCGGGCGGCGACCTGACCAACGTGCTCGATCCCGAGCCCGGTCAGCAAGCGCTCCAAGGGCTGCTCGCGAGACGCAGCGATCGACTGAACGACGTTCTCAGCGCTCTTTTTACCCATTCGCTCCAGGGCTTCAATCTGCTCGACGCCGAGCTCATACAGGTTCGAGACGTCGGCAACGAGCCCGCTCGAAATGAGCTGTTCGATCAACGCCTCGCCCAAGTGATCGATGTCCATCGCGAATCGGCGGGAGAAGTGAAAGATCGCGCCCTTTACCTTGTCGGGGCAGTGAGGATTGGGACAGCGAATCGCGACTTCGTCCGCGACGGACACCACCTTCGTGCCGCAGCTCGGACACACCTCGGGCATCTGGAACGGCACCTCCGAGCCAGTGCGGGCGGTGACGTCCACGGCGATCACTTGTGGGATGATTTCGCCGGCTTTCTCGATGCTGACCAAATCGCCGAGCCGCACGTCCAAATGCTGGATGATTTCCGCGTTGTGCAAGGACGCGCGTGACACCACGGTACCGGCCAATTGCACTGGCTCCAAATTCGCGACAGGTGTCAGCGCGCCAGTTCGTCCGACTTGCACGGTGATGCTGTTCACGCGTGTCGTGGCGCGTTCGGCGCCGAACTTGTAAGCGATAGCCCAGCGCGGGAACTTTGCGGTCGCCCCGAGGATGTCCTGGGCGGAGAAAGCGTTCACTTTCACGACCGCACCGTCGGTCTCGTACGGGTAATCGCGGCGCGCGCGATCGATGTCCGCGATGCACGCCCGCACCTCTTCGGGTGTTCCGCAAACGCGCTCTAGACGATGCGTCGGAAGGCCAAATTCTGCGATTTTTTCCAGGGCACCGGCGTGCGTGGGAGCGAGCGCCGGACCCTCGACGACCTGCCACACCATGACCCGTAGCGGCCGCTCGGCGACCACGCGCGGGTCGAGCATGCGCAGGCTGCCGGACGCCGCGTTCCGCGGATTGGCGAACGGAGCCTCGCCGGCTTGCGCGCGAGCTTGGTTGATCACTGCCAAATCGCGGCGGAAAATGACCACTTCCGCGCGCAGCGTGAGCGGCTCTCGATATGGAATCGTGAGCGGCAAGGAACGCATGGTCTTCAGGTTTGCCGTGATCTCTTCGCCGCGCACGCCGTCTCCGCGCGTCGAGCCCGCCACCAATTCGCCGTTGCGGTACGAGATTTCGACGCTCGCGCCGTCCAACTTCGGCTCGACGCAGAACTCTGCGACCATGCCTGCCGGCAATCCGCCGATCACGCGTCGCTCGAACTCGGCCAATTCGTCGTCGTTGTAGGTATTGTCGAGCGACATCATCGGTGCCACGTGCGGCACCGTGCGAAGGTCCGTGCGCAGCGAATCTCCGACACGCTGAGTGGGAGATTGGCCCGTCTTCAGCTCCGGGTGCTCGCTCTCGAGCGTGCGTAGCTCGGCGTACAGCGCGTCGTATTCGCGGTCGCTCAACGCTGGGTCGTCCAGCACGTAGTACCGGTAGTCGTGACTCCGGATCTCGGCGACGAGCGCGTCGTGGCGAGCCTTTGCATTCTTGTGTGCAGCTACCACGGAGACCTGTTTTGGGACTTCGAGCTGTGGAGAGTCACGCGTCCGAACTTGCCAAAGAACCAAGGCCCGGTCGACGCTTGAGTTTTCGTGCCACGCATCACGGAAAGTTATTCTAATGTCCGGGCGCCCGATGCGCGAATCCAGCGAAGAGAGCCCAATCAGTTCGGCGCCCGCATCGCCGCGTGCTCACGGTTCGCTCGGCTGGCGGCTGAGCGGGGTAGTACTGACCCTGCGCCCGCACCAGTGGGTGAAGAACGTTTTCGTGCTGGCACCGGTGGTGTTTGCGAAGGAGATTTTCGCGCAACAGCTCCTGACTCACGCGGCTGCCGCCTTCGTCGTGTTCTGTTTGCTTGCTGGTGCCATCTACACAATCAACGACATCGCAGACGTCGACGCGGATCGCATTCATCCCGTGAAGCGCTTCCGCCCGATTGCTTCGGGCCGCGTCCCACTGAGTTGGGCACGCGTCCTGGCGGTCTCGCTCGTCGTGGTAACGCTAGCGTGGGCGGCGAGCTTCGGCCTCGGGTTCTTCTTCGTAGCGGGTTCTTACCTGGCGCTGAACTTGGCCTATTCGGCGCGGCTCAAGCGCGTGGCGTACCTCGACGTGGGCTGCATTTCGGCGGGCTTCGTACTGCGTGTCGTTGGCGGCGGCTGCGCGACCCACATTCAAGTCTCGAACTATCTCTTATTGTGCACCGCGCTTTTGGCGCTCTTTCTGGGCTTCGGTAAGCGTCGACACGAGCTGGCAGTCGCCGCGGGCAAGGCCGCGTTGCAGCGTGCCGCGTTGGAGGCGTACTCGCGGCGTGGGCTCGACTGGGCGCTCGGGCTCACGGCGCTAACGACCATCGTCACGTACCTGAGCTACACGCTCGACGCGCGGACACGCGCATTCTTCCACACCGACGCGCTCTGGGTCAGCACGCTGTTCGTTGTCTTGGGCGTCGGACGCTTTTTGCAACTCGTTACCAGTCGTCCAAAGGCCGAGAGCCCGACGCAAGAGATGCTGCGCGATGGACCGTTCGTCGCGGTATTGTTGATGTGGGTTGGGCTCGTGATGTGGGTCGTGTACCACCTCAAGCCGGGCGCCTATTGAGGGGCTGATGGGCAAACTGGAGCCAGTTCAGAGCGAAGCCGAGCGCTTTCTGCGAGAGGGCAGCGGACCATGGGCAGATCTAGCGCTCACCTTGCCCGTTTTCTTGGGCTACCACCTAGGCGTGGTGTTTCTACCGGTGCGCAACGCGGCCGACATCGTCACGCGCGAGCTCACGTCAATCGCGGAAAATAGTCTGCTCGCCTACGCTGGACTCACCCTCGGCATCGGAGCGGTGTTCGTGGGTGTCCTCTTGATGCTCGGGCGAGCCCACACGCTCCGCGCGTCGCGTTTCGTGTTCGTCGGGCTCGAGGGCGTCCTGTATGCGATCGCTATGCGGCTTGCCGGGCAATACGTGGTCACCAAATTGGCGTTGCTCGCGGCGCCCGTTCCTGAAGGTCAATTCAGCTCCCTCGTGATGTCGCTAGGCGCTGGCTTTTACGAGGAAATCGCGTTTCGAGTCGGGCTCTTTGGGCTTGGCTTGCGGCTCTTGTTGGGTTTCCTGGGCCCGATGTTGCCGCTCAAGCGTACGCTCTTCAGTGTCGGTTGGGCCGTGGTGGCGGCGGCAGCCTTCAGCGGTTGGCACTATGTCGGGGAGCTCGGCGACCCATTCGAGCTGCGCTCGTTCGTGTTTCGTTGGGTATGCGGCTTGGTATTCACGCTGATCTACGCGTTCCGTGGCTTTGCGCCTGCGGTTTGGACGCACACGATCTACGACGCCTGGGTGCTCGCTCTGTAGACCCCCGCTCGCTAGGTTCGCTCAGCGAGCACGAAGTACTCGACGTTGCCCTTCGGCCCGGGGACCGTGGAGTCGACGCCGCCACGCACTTCGAAACCGCTCGCTCGTACCGACTCCAGAGCTCGTTCGATAGCTGCGCCGCGCACCGCCGCATCGCGAATTACGCCGCGTTGACGGCGCGCTTCGTCGCGCCCCACCTCGAACTGCGGCTTCACCATCGCGAGCAGACGAGCACCGGGTGCGAGCCACGACGCGATCGCCGGCAATAGCTTCTCCAAGCTGATGAATGATGCGTCCACGACCACCAAATCCAGCGGCTCGTCGAACTGCCGGCGTTCGACGTGGCGCGCATTGGTTCGGTCCATGACCACGACCCGCGGGTCGCTCACGAGCTTGTGCGCGAGCTGCCCATGACCCACGTCAATCGCGTAGATCTTGCGGGCGCCGAGCTGAAGAAGACAATCCGTGAAGCCCCCCGTCGATGCACCTACATCCACGCACGTCGCGGCGGTGACCTCGCAGTGCAACGCTTCGAGCGCGCCGAGCAACTTGTAACCGCCGCGGGACGCGAAGCGTTCGCTTTCACGGACGCTGAGCTCCACGGTTACGTCCAGCTCAGTCCCCGCCTTTTCAATGCGCTGCTCTGCAGCGAAGACCTTTCCAGCCAGGATCAGAGCCTGCGCCCGCGTCCGGGTAGGGACCAGGCCACGCTCCACGAGCAAGAGGTCGACGCGACGCTTCGCCGGCAAGACCCCAGACTACCTGAGCGCCAATAGCCCGGCGAATTCGCGAGAAAAAAGAGTTTTCTAACGCGTCGCGTTACACTCCATTTGCCTTCACGAAACAATCCGATACAGGATGCCGCCGTCCGACAGGGCTGGTCAGGCCAGTTTGGTTTCGAGCCGCAGCCCAGCCCCATTTGGTGATCTTGAAGCGGAGGACTCGATGAAAAGCGTAAAATTCGGGACGATCGGCATGTTGGTTGGCTGTGCGGCGCTCATGGCGTCGGGGGCGGCGTTTGCCCAGGAACCGGCAGCGACCACCACTACGACCACGACGACCACCCCGGTCGCGACACCGGCTCCGGCCAGTGCCCCGGCTCCGGCGCAAGCCGGGATGGCATTGCCGGGCGCAACGCCAGATGCCCCGGTTGGCTCTAGGGACCACGACGGCGTCGTCGGCCATTTCGCCGTCGGCTACATGGGCCGTCGCTCGATGTTGATCGACGCCGCGGCTCCGGCCGTCGACGCGCCGATCATCGGCGCGCGCTACTGGCTCGATCCGATGCTCGGTATCGACGTGGGTCTTGGCCTGTTGTTCAGTGGCGGGTCCACGAGCACGGGTGGCGTGAGCGTCGACAACCAGGGGTATTCGATCTTCATGCTGCACGGCGGTGTACCACTCGCTTTGGCGGGCTCGAAGCACTTCAGCTTCCAGATCGTTCCGGAATTGAATTTCGGCTACGGCAGCTCGAAGCGCAACGGCGTGGGTGATGATCTATCGGCGATCCACTTCGACATTGGCGCGCGTGCCGGCACGGAGATTCAATTCGGGTTCATCGGTATTCCCGAGCTCTCGCTGCAAGCAGGCATCGGTCTCGCATTCAGCGTCGATCACTTGAAGGCCTCTCCCGCGATGGGGAATGCCGTCACCACGAGCGAGAGCGCGCTCGGGACCTCGGTCGGCGACAATCCGTGGAACATTTTCACGGGCAATATCGCGGCGCTGTACTACTTCGATTGATTCCACACTGCTCAAGTCGAAAACGGATGTACCTTTCAGGGTCCGCGCGCTTCGGGACGAAGTGTCTCCGGAGTGCGCGCCCTTCACGAGACACGGAGGTTCACGTGATTCAGCAACGTTTTTTGCTGTGTTTCTTGGGATTCGGAACGCTGATGGCTTGTAGCGGCTCCGGCGCAACCGTGGTTGACCCGGTCAATCAAGATCCGTCGGTCAATATCCTGCCGGGAGCGGTCAATCAGGACCCGCCAACGAATGGCCAGCGTCCGCCGACGAACAATCAGAGCGCGTCTTCGGTCGTGGGCTCTGGCCCAATGGGCGGCGGGCAAGGCGGCGGGGGCAATCGCGGGCCGGGTGGAGACAGCGGCACCGGGAACGTAGCCGGTTCGGGCACTGGGACGTGTAGCACGTCCGATTCGTGCGCCACCTGTGACCAGGTCAATGATTGTCTGGGCTCTTGCAACTGCTTCAATCAGTTGCAGTTGGGCACGACACTGGATTGTCCGACGGTCTGCGCAGCGCAGTGAGGGGCTAGTTCGAGATACGGCGATCGTCGGCTAGTTGTTGGCGGTCGCCGCATTTCTTTTGTCCATTGTCCGCTCAGATTTGGTCGGCGCGCGCTGTGCAGCCGCCTAGGGATGCGAGTCGACGGAGTGCTGCTCGCTGCCGGGGCAGCGGTGGCGGGCGGAGTCTGCGCGGTTTACCCGCTGCCGACGGTGATTTGCGGGCTGGTCGCGTTGGCGGTCTTGGCCAGTGACGTATCTCGACGGGCGCGAGTCCTCATCCTACTGATCTTCGCACTGGGCGCCACGCGCGGTGCCCACGAGATTCATGTCTTCGAAACGACGCGCATCCTCGAGCGAGACGCGATAGGGCCGCCGAGTCGCTGCGATCTCAGCGCGGTCGTCGACAGTTCGCCGGTTTGGTCCGACGGTACGGCGAGCTTCGTCGCGAGAGTCGAACGCGCTGAGTGCGCGGAGCGCGTGTTGCCAACGCCGTTCGTCGCGCGGCTCCATGGTGGCCCGGACGGCCTTGCTCGTCAGGATCACGTGCACGTCATTACAGATCTTGCTCCGGTTCAGCTCTTTCGCAACGTCGACGCGGCCGACCCAACGCCAAACGCTGCGCGTCAGGGCATCGTGCTCACCGGTGGCGTGCTGACGCTCGATCTCCTGGATCGACATTTCGGCCTTCGTACGTTGATCGACCTCGCCCGCGCCCGTGCGCGCCGACGCATCGTCGCGACCTTCGCTCCGGCGGCGACGGCCATGGCACGCGCGCTCGTGCTTGGGGAAAACGACCTGCCTCCGGAGGACGCGCGCGCGTTCCAAAAAAGCGGGCTTTCGCACATGCTGGCGGTCAGCGGGACGCACCTCGTTTTTGCCGTGGTGGCGCTGGTTCACGGCATCACATTCTTGCTCGTGCGCATCGAGCGGCTTTCTGCGCGCTTCGTCGTCATGCGTTTTGCGAGCCTTTTGGGCGTCGGTTTGTCGCTCGTATATGCTGATTTTGCCGGAGGTGGTGGTTCGGCCTGGCGCGCGGCGTTCATGCTTTCAGTGGGCTTTTTGGCGCGTGCACTCGGTCGCAAACCGGCGACCGTGCGCACGTTTGGGCTCTCGACGCTGGTCTTTGCGGTCCAAGATCCGCTGTGCGCGTTCGACCTGTCGTTCATGCTCTCGGTCGCCGCAACCGCTGGACTGATCTGGCTTGGTCGTCCGCTCGCCGAGCGCTGTGAGCGCTTGCCATCGCGTTTGTTGCGCTTCATCGCGACGAGCTTCACCACCACGCTCTCAGCGACTATTCCGTGTGCGCCGCTGCTCGCGCTGCTAGCCTCGGGCGTTACCCTGGCGGGGTTGGTGGCCAACGTTTTGGCTGCTCCGCTCGGTGAATCCGTGGCTCTACCGCTGTGCTTGGCGCATCTGCTGCTGTCTCCAGTCGCGCCGCTCGAACGCGGAGCCGCGCTGGTCGCCTCCGGCGCGCTCTTACTCGTGAAGCGCATCGCGGTTGCGAGCGCGAATGCGAGTTTCTTCGGGCTCACGCTGCCGGAACCGGGGCGCTTTCAGCTCGCGGCGATTGCAATTTTCGTGGTCGGAATCGCTCTGCTTCGGGGCAGCTGGTTCGCGGCGCTCGAGCCACGGATGCTCCGGCGTTTGCGCAGGCTCTGGTGCCTCGTCTCGGTGCTGGCCTTTTGTGGAATCGAAGTTGCCACTCGGCGCGCGGGCCGTCCGACGGGAGTGTTGCGAACGAGCGCACTCGACGTAGGCCAGGGTGATTCGAACCTAATCGACCTACCGAATGGAGCAGCGTTACTGATCGACGGTGGCGGGTTCGTGGGCAGCCCGGTCGATCCGGGCAAGGCCGTTGTCCTGCCTGTGTTGCGCGCGCGGCGCCGAAGTCGCATCGATGTCGTCGTGCTGAGCCACCCGCATCCAGACCACTTCACGGGCTTGGCGAGCGCTCTCGAGGATATCGACGTCGGTGAGTTCTGGGATACCGGTCAAGGTGAGGCTGAGGGCGCGGGTCCTGTCTATGCCGAGCTCTTGCGCAAGTTGCGTGCGCGCGGCGTACCGATTCGCCATCCCGCGGAGCTGTGCGGGGCGGTGCGAGCCTTTGGTGACGCATCCTTACGCGTGCTGGCGCCCTGCCCCGCATTCACACCGCACCGCGGCGCAAACGACAACTCCATCGTGATCTCGATTGAATACGGCTCGCGCCGGTTCCTCTTTACGGGTGACGCCGAGAACGAGGAAGAGACAGAGCTGCTCGAGGCGCACGGCGCAGATCTGCGCGCCGACTACTTGAAGGTAGGCCACCACGGCAGTCGTACCTCGAGCAGCGAAGCTTTCTTGTCTGCGGTTGCGCCGGCCCTTGCCACGCTGTCATGCGGCGTGCGCAATCGCTTCGGTCATCCGCACTTGGCCACCGTGGAGCGCCTCGCCGCACACGACGTGGTGGCGTTGCGCCTCGATCGAAGTGGGTCGGTCGTCGTCACCACGGACGGGCACGCGATTTCGGCGCGCGCCGCACGGGTCCCGCTCTGACTACTTGTCGCGTTCCTCTACCTACGCGACACTCCTACAGGTGAGCGCGTTTTCACCACCAGAGATACGGTCCCTGATCAGCGCCGAGCGGCTCGCCGAGCGCGTGGCTGAGCTCGCTGCGTTGATCACTCGTGAATATTCGGGTCGGTCGCTCGTGCTTTTGTGCGTCCTCAAGGGCAGTTTCGTGTTTGCGGCAGATTTGGCCCGCTCCATCGCCCTGCCCGTACGCATCGAGTTTCTCGGCGTACGCAGCTATGGGGACGACACTAAGTCGAGCGGCGTCGTTCAAATCACGCAAGATCTGACGCGACCGGTGGACGGCGACGACATTCTGATCGTCGAGGACATCGTCGATACGGGTCTCACCCTGTCGTACTTGCGCGAACAACTTCGGTCTCGCAACCCTGCGTCGATCAAAGTGGCGGCGCTTCTACATAAGCCCGCGCGCAAACAACGCGAGGTCGAGATCGATTATCTCGGTTTCACGATCGACGACGTGTTTGTTGTCGGCTACGGTCTGGACTACGCCGAGCGTTATCGAAACCTGCCTTTTTTAGGCGTGCTCGATCCGGAGAGCCTGCTGGGCTCGTGAAAACCAAGACTCGGAGATTCGCCAACGAAGGTGGCAGCCGACGGCTGGCTTGCCAACGGAGTATCGAGCACTTGTCACGAGCGACGGCAAATCGCCGCGGTCCGTGGCTTGCTCTAGCCAGACTACGTGATGGTCGATTGGGAAGGGTATGACCAGCTCTAGCCGCATTTCACCGGGAGCTATTGCGGTGCTCGTGCTCAGCGGGTGGATTGCCGCTTGTGGGGGCAAGTACGATCCGGGCAATCAGAAATCCGGAACCGGCGACCCTGGGTCGAACACCGGCGGGAGCTCCTCCGGCACGAGCACGGGCACGAGCACCGGCTCACTGCCCATGCATACGTTGGGTGATTGCGTGCCTGGCTTCGACCGCAGCAGCAATCCCTCTCGGCCCTGCGCTTGGGTCACTGAAAAGGGAGAATGCTTCGATACGGACGATGCGGCTTGTGCCTGCATCTGCCCAACCAGCGGCGCGAGCATTTGTTCGAGCTCGCTCTCGCCCAATCAAAATGGGGCGATCATGGTCTACTGCGACCCAGCGTGAGGGCGCTGAGCTACTCGCGCTCGCCCGATTTCGGCTCGTCTCCGGCTTCGATTTGGCTGGCCGCGGCGTCGCGCAAGCGTTGCAATCGCTCGGCAATGGCCTTCTCCAAACCTTGGTTCGTGGGCTCGTAGAAGCGAACGCCGACGAGCTCGTCGGGTAGGTAAGTCTCGCCGGGCACGAAGCTGCCGTCTCGCTCGGGCGGGTACTGGTAACCGTGTCCGTAGCCTTCGTCCTTCATCAAGCGCGTTACGGCGTTTCGCAGTTTCTTCGGGACGGGCAATGCTCCGCGCTCTTCGATTGCTGCGCGCGCGGCACCGATGGCGCGCTTGACCGCGTTCGATTTGGGACAGCTCGCCAAATACAAGCAAGCGTGCGAAAGCGGGTAGATGCCTTCCGGCAGCCCCATGCGTCGAAAGGCGGCGTCCGCATTGACCGCCACTTCCAGCGCGCGCGGGTCTGCGTTGCCGACATCTTCACTGGCAAAAATGAGTAAGCGGCGCAGTAGGAACAAGGGATCGTCGCCGGCGTCGAGCATACGAAATAGCCAGTAGAGAGCCGCATCCGGATCGCTGCCTCGCAGCGATTTGATCAGCGCGCTCGCGACGTTGTAGTGCTCTTCGCCCGACTTGTCGTAGAGCAGCGTACGCGCCTCACCGGCCCGCTCGACAGTGCTGGACTCGAGCAGGGAGTTGCTTTCGGGCAAGAGCGAGACAGCGACCTCGAGCAAGCCAAGTGCACGGCGCGCGTCGCCCCCTGAGACCTTGGCGATTGCCGCCAACGCATCGGGCTCTGCGCGCACGCCGCGCTCGCCGAGGCCGCGCTCCGAGTCGGTCAGGGCGCGCTCCAGCAAGGCCACGATGTCCGCCTCCTTCAGGCCCTCCAACCGGAACACGCGACAGCGCGACAACACCGCCGCGTTTACGGAAAAAGACGGATTTTCCGTAGTTGCGCCGATCAGCGTCACCGTGCCGTTCTCCACATGCGGCAGGAAGGCGTCTTGTTGGCTGCGATTGAAGCGATGAATCTCATCCACGAACAGCGTCGTGCCACGACCTTGATAAGCTCGGCGTTCGCGCGCTGCGTCGATGATCGTTCGAAGCTCCTGAACACCACCCAGGACCGCGCTGAACGCGACGAACTCCGTCTTCGTGATGCGTGAGATGACGTGCGCGAGGGAAGTCTTTCCCGAACCCGGCGGTCCCCACAAGATCAACGATGGGACACGGTCGCGTTCGATCGCCTCGCGCAGGAGTCGCCCACCGCTCAGCAATGTGTCCTGCCCGAGGACCTCCTCCAGCGAACGCGGACGCATCCGTTCCGCGAGCGGGGCTGGCGGAGCCGCTAGATGTCCGCGGCGCGCGGCGGCCTCGAGCAGTGTGGGCTCGCTCGGCGGGCGGACGCCGCGCCGGGCCACCGCTAATGGCTCGCTTTCGGCCGTTCGCCGAAAATGGCGGTGCCGACGCGCACCATCGTGGCGCCAGCGGCGACTGCGTATTCGAGGTCCGAGGTCATGCCCATGCTTAGCTCAGGCAGACGCGCCGCGCCGCCATGGAGCTCGCGCAGTCGCGCTAGCTCGTTGAAAAAGGGCTGCGCGCCGCTCGGGTCTGCGCTGTGCGGCGGCACGCACATGAGACCCGCGAGGCTCAAGTGCTGTGCGGGCTCCAGAGTTTTCAAGATCTCCGACAGCGCTTCGGGAGCGCAGCCGCTCTTCTGGGCTTCGCCGCCTAGGTTCACTTCGACCAACACCGACAGGCGAGCATTCCTCATGGCCAACTGGCTGGACTCATCGCGGTTAGCGACGCGCTTCTCTAGCTCGCGAGCCAGCTCGACCGAATGAACCGTGTGCACCGTCGACGCAAGATTGACCACCACGCGCGCTTTGTTGCGCTGCAGGTGACCGATCATGTGCCAGCGGAGGTCGGGCAAGTCCGCCAGTTCGAGGGCCTTCTCCTGCAACTCTTGCACGTAGTTCTCGCCGAAATCTCGCTGCCCCGCCGCATATGCGGCTCGCACCGCCGAAGCGGGTTGAAATTTGGAAACCGCAACCAGGCGAACCGAGCCAGGCGCGCGTCCGGCACTCAGCGTGGCTTGTTCGAGGCGTGCTCGAACTCGCTCCAAACTTCTCTGGATGTCGCTCACGCTCGCCTCAGTTGGCTTGCTTCTTGAGCTCGATGGCCGCTTGTCGAACCTTCAAGCTATCGCCGCTCGAGGCTTCGATGGATCCACGAAAACCGTCTCCATCTCGGGTTGCCACGAGCACACCATGCAGGCCCGAGCTGTCGCTTGGGGCGAGCGTGACGCGCAGGGTGTCGTCTTCGACTTTGCCGCTCGCGTGGCTCGCACCGAGTGATCCGTCACTCGAGCCGTCCACCGTGCCGTCATCGGCGATCTTGAGCTCCAGTTTGCCTGGCCCGCTCGAGAGCTTGCCGTCATCTGCCGCCCATTCGCGGACGGCGCCCGTCTTGACCTCGACGGGCGAAAGTTTTGCGTCGTAGCTGCCCTGGAATGCGCCAGAAAACCAAGGTTTCGGCTTGGTCGCCTCGACCACCGCGCTCGCGCTCGCGGCTGGTGATTGCGCGGACGCTACTTGCTCGTGGTTGTCGACGTGGCTCTTGCAGCCCGTGCAGCCCAGGCTCACTGCAGCGCTCGCGACCAATCCGAAACTGACATGCGCGCGCCAGGTCATGAGCGAACGAGCTCGCGAATGCGGACGCCGAGCTCTCCTTCCAAATTCACGAGCTCGCCGCGGGCAACCTCGCGCCCAGCGACGCGCAAGACGACCGGTTCGGCGATGCGCCGGCCGGTCTCGATCACGTCTCCCGGGCCGAGCTCGGCCCACTCACGGGCCGTCATGCTCACCGCGCCCATCTCGACGCGCACCACTACTGGCGACTCGAGCGCGGCGTCCGAGAGCCGCGAAGCATCGGGTTTCTCGCTATCTGACATGGGCTCGTTCCTTCGGCGTTCAGGAGGCGCGTCGGTTGAATCGAATGGAAGGGCGACGCTCTCGCCCCGTATCACGATTTTGCCGTCGCGCGACAGCACCGCCGAGACACCGTCGTCGCGACGCGCGGCGGCGAGCGCCACGCGACCCGCGCCACTTGCGTCGAGCCACAGCCCGGCACCCAGAAACCAAGCATTTCCCGGCTTGAAATCGGCTAGCGCGTCGCGCTCCGCGACACCGAGCCCGATCACGACGGGCACTGCAATTTCCAGCTCGCCGAGGGTCGAGAGCGCCGCTCGCGGGCTTTCGGCGAGCTCAGCTAAGCCGAGCGCTGCGACGACTTGGTATGGGGTGTCCGCAACGACGACCGTCGCCTCCAAGTATACGTCGCGAGCCCTCGCGGAGGCCTCGCTGGCGTCGAGCAAGTGGAGCGTGTCTCGCGCACCGGAACGACGCGCTAGCTCCAGCACGACCGCACTCAGCGCGCCGGCCAGCGAGTCGTCGAGAGTTGCCTGTGGTGACAAGGCGACGGGTCGGCGCAATATGCGCGCCAAAACATTGCTGGCGAGCTCGGGCTCGATGGCGAGCGCGCACACCACCCCGCTGCCTCCGAGCTCGAGACCGAGCTCTGCGGCGGGGCGCCTCCGCGGCGTGTCGCTGCTCACGCGCCGGACCACGATCGAGACATCGCAGTCGCTGAGCTCCGCGAGCGCCTGCCCGATCCGCGCTATATCGAGCACTCCTTGCACTTCGCGTCGGGCGCGTGATGCACGCCGGGCAGCGTCGCGCGCGATGCGTTCGAGGGCATTCCAGGGGTAGGCGGTTGTGGCGCCGAGATTCATGACGGGCAGATGCTAGCGCGCGCCGCTATGCTCCAGGGCGCCTTCAGGTCCGGTCCGAAAATAACAGTAAATACAGTGGCTTGCATCGTTTTCCACAGGCCACGCACAGGGCTGTGGAGGCGCTGTTGGTAGGTTGTCGAAAGTCGCAGAGGCAGCGTGATAGCCTGAATTCATGCGGCAAGGCCTCAGCGCGCTGGTTCTGTTCTCGATGATCGCGATCGCGAGCTCAGCTCTCGCCGAGAGCAAGGCTGCCAAGAAAACTGATGATGGCAAGCGCCGTGATCCGAAGGGGATCAAAGGAATCAGCCCTTTTTGGGAAGCGCTGAACCGGGGCGATAGTGCCTACTCCGCGCGTGACTTCGATGGGGCTATCGCCGCGTACCGCGAAGCGATCACGGCCGAGCCACAGAACGCGCTCGGCCACTACCGCGCCGGTGAAGCGCAGATCGCCAAGGGTGACCTGAAGGAGGCGGATGCCGCGTTCGCTGCCGGGCTGCGCTTCGTTGGCAATGACTCGATGTTGAAGGCCAAGCTCGAGTTTGCGGTCGCGGATCTGGCTGAGCGTCAAAAGGCCTATGACGATGCCACTCAAAAGTGGACGGAGTATGAAACCTTCACGACCGCGCAGCCGGATGCTAAGGGCTATCCGGCGTCCGCAACAGAACGGAAGAAGGTCATCGAGGCCTGGAAGAAGCTCAGCGCTGACGCCGCTGAGGTCAAAGTTCGCATCGATAAACGGCTGAAAGAAGCCGACGATTCGGTGCGCAAGAGCTCGAAGTAAACCCGCTCGAGTGGCGGGCCCGTGTGGTCAGGCGAGCGGCTGTCGGTTGCCGCTCGCAGCGCTCAGGGCACGTGCACGCGTACGCTCTGCGACAATGCTTCGTCAGCGTGCCGCGCGAACGCGAGAAAGCGAGGATAGTCATTCGGTTGGACACGCCCCGCCGGCAGGTTCACCGTTCGCACCAGCGACAGCTCGCCGGCCTTCGCGGTGTCGGCGACCTGCACCGAGCGATCACCGTCGTTGATCGTCACCGGCGCTACGTCGCTCGCGAGCTCGGCACCCTTCGGTAGGACGATGCGTAAATTGATCTCGCGGTGCGTGGCTTCCACCATGAGCAATGGCGTCTGCCGCTGCGGCAATGCCGCAAGCTGGCTGACACGCGGTCCGAACGGGGGCGCGACCAGGAGCATGTCGCCGGAGCGTTGGGCAAACCCAGGCACTCTACCCTTGGCGCGAATCACGAGCGGATTGTCCAAGTCGTCGAAGTGATCGATGGCGTAGCTTTGCAGTTCGAGGCCACGCAACTCGGGGCCGAGCAAGCGAGACTCGAGCACGTCGCGCAGTTGCTCTTCCGGGATCTCGGCTAGGGCATTGCGCAGCCCCATCGCGTATTTGCCGAAGAAGCTCTGCTCGAGCTCGAGCTCCGCTGAGCCGTCGGCGCTCAGGCGGAGTACGCCTGCGTAGCGCACGTTGTCGAGCGCGCCCGCTGCCGGGACCTGCGCTGAGGTTGGTTTGTCGTCCGAGAGCACGTATGCCGGCATGCCGCGAGCTTCCGCGGGCACATACGCGAACGGCGTGTATTTGCCGCCGAAGCTGAGCCACAGCGGCTCGCGGTCGCCCGTCACGTGGAGCAGGGGTTGAGTGAAGAGCGCGGCCTCGGAAAAGGGCCCGCTCGGCGGCAAGCTCAGGCGATTTTGCGCGACTGCGTAGTTAATCGGAATACCCAGCGCGCGGCACAGCGCGATGTAACCGCGCCATTGATTGCCGTTCTTGCCGATCACGACGCGCCGCCCGTCGCTTTCGTCGCCTTCCTGCACGTTCGCCACCATCCAACGATAGAGCCGCTTCGCGCGTTCGGTGCGCTGAGTCTCGGGCACGCCCTCGACGATGTGCGTCGCGATGCGCACGATGCGCGGGTCGATGGGCGTCACGTCTGCCACCGCGTCGCTCATCGAGCGCAAGCTGTCATTGAGGCTGATGCCCCAGCCGAGTTGCACGCTGGGCAAGAACTCCGTGACCGGCGCGCCGAACGGCTCGACCGGCGCGGCAGGGCTGTTGTGAACGACCCAGCGGCGCACCACGAGCGGGCCATTTTCAGTGACCTCCGGCTGAGGAACGTCATTTCGTGTCTCGATCAGGAGCGGCTTGCTCTTCGGCGAAATCACGACCAGCTCGCTGCGAGCGTAGGCGATATTTTCCTCGCGGAAAAACCAGCGCGGGCCGGCATAACTCAAGCCGCGCTGGCCATCACCTGCGTTGCTCTCGATGCGCTCCGTCTCGATGTAGTCCCCGACCTCGAGGTGCGGCATCGTGACGGTCTGTTTGCCTTCGATCAGCTCTGGTTCGAGCACCGAGCCGTCTTTCTTGATCACGCGCAGGTGGAGAATGAGCCCACCCTGGAGCTGCTGCTCGGCCATGCTGGTGATGGCCTCCGCACTTTGTACTTTGATCAATTCATGCTCGAGCATTCGACTGGAGCCGTCCGCGTGGACCCAAAAAGCGGCATAATCCAGGACGCGCGCTGCCGTGCCGGGCAAGACGGTGCCGGACTTTTCGTATTCGTCGATCAGCGGTTGCGTCTTCAGTCGGTATGGCTCGAGCTCACTCAGTCCCTCGACGAGGTCGAGCGCCTGCTCGAGCAGCGTGGTGGGCGCGCCGCTCTGCACGGCGTCCACCAGAGCTTTGACCAGTGCGTCGTGTGAGCCGCCAGCATAGCGCGCGTCGGCCAAGTCGAGTCGCGCTCGCTCGTTGCGCGGCTCTTGCTTGATCGCGGCCTCGAGCTTGTTCCAGCTCTCTTTCTCGTTCCCGGCGCGCACCATCACGTCGTAGATGCGCTCGGTGATGTCTTTGCGCTCCGGGCGCCGGGCGCCGATGCGCTTCAGCTCGCTGAGCGCTGTCTTGTAGTCTTGCTGGCTGAGCGCGCGGCTCAGCACGACTTCACTATCTGGATCGAGCTTTTTCACGCGATCGACCAAGGCGTCCGAGGTCTTCGTGTCGCCGATCGCATCGAATGCAACCACTGCGGCCGTCAAAGCATTCGGGTCGTCTGGGAAGCGCTTGGCCAATTCACGGACGGTGCTCGAGTTCTCCGACGTCCAACCGAGATCGTTGTACATGCCGGCCAACGCCGTGAGCAAATCGGGGACTTCCGGAAAGGAATCCACGAGCGCTGCGACGCGACGCACGCCCTCGGTCAAACCGCTCTTCTCGGCCTCCCAAAGCGCTAGTGCGAGCTGTGAGTTCCACAGCTTGTTGTCTTTGCTCAGTGCTTGCTCGTGGAGCTCCCGCGTCAAGTCGCGGCGCTGACTCTGCCCAAACAAAGGATCGCCACTGGCGAAGCTCGCCGCCGCGTCGAGCACCACGCCAGTGGCTCGCGTCGGATCAGTGAGCAGCGGTTCGATCATGACGGAGGCAACGTCAGCCTGACCTTCGAGATTGGCCAAGAACGCGCCCGTAAAGCGGACCAAATCGTCGCGCGGATCGAGCAGCTTTCCGTCTTTTATGTAGGCGTCGAACACGTTCGCGCCGGGCACGACTTGCGGCGCGACGAGCGCATACGGTGTGGTCGGATCGTCCGAGGTCACGTCGCCGAGCGGGCGGCCGTCGGGGTGCAGGAAGCGCAAAGCGATTTGCGGCTCGCCGAGCTGAAGCAAGACCCGATGCCGACCCTTCACGAGCTTGAGTCGCACGCCGAGCTGAGTCCAAACTCCCCAGGTTCGCGGGCTTCGCCGCTGAACGAGGTGATCATCTACCCAGATTGCGAAGGTGTTCTGCGGAGCGATGAGCACCTCTTGGTCATCGCTCAAATCGAGGTAGGTCTCGGCGTAGTACAGCCCTGGTCCGACGGGCTCGTCGATGTTGAAGCTGCAGCCGGTGTGCTTGGAAGCGAGGATGCGCGGCGCTTCGCCCACGCTCGGATCGGGATCCCAACGCCGAGGCCAAGGTCCGGGCAGCTCGGCGGGGAATGAGCGCAGCGTGTCCGTGGCCACGTTGCGCCCAAAAGGCCCGGAGATGCGCAATTTTTTGGCGCAGCCGTGCAGGTCGGCTGCCGAATCGTCGAAGCCCTTCTGCGCTTCTTGATACGCCTCGATACGCCACCAGTCGACGAGCTCTTCACGCGCGCGCCAACCCACGTTCTTCGGGTCCCGGAGTGTGCTCTCGACGAACGGCTTCCAGCGTTGCCACAGGTTGCTGGCGTTGTGCCGGTACGCGACGGCCTGGTGTGCCGCAAACCAAGCGACGAAGGGGGCCCGCGCATCGTCTGATTCGCGCGCGGCCTTGAGCGCGTCCAGAAAGTGATCGGACACCTTCTGAAAGTCACCATGACTAGAAGCCTCGAGCCCGAGCGCGAAGTGCCCGACCATGTCCTTCGCACCGAGGGTCTCGAGTCGTGCCTTGGCGCGCGCGGCGCGCTCGGCGTTGCCCCCACTGGCGATCAGCTCGCCGAGCAGCCAACGTGATACGACCTGCGCGTCAGCGCTCGCTTCCGCCTTCTTTCGCAGTGTTTCGACGCCGTCGGTGTTGGCGACCTTGGGCTGCGTTGCGCAGCTGCTCAGCAAGGAAAGCGCGACGGCAAAAGCTGCGGCGTGTGATAGCGAACGCATCACTCGATCACCAATCTGGGGCTCAGGGCTCGGTCCGCTTCTTCGCAGAAGCTCTTCCACGCCGGATAGTCCTTGGGAGTGACGCGATCTGCTTTGATCAAAATGCGACTCGAGATCGTGACCTGGTCACGATCGGTTTGGACATTGACCGAATACGAGCCGAAGGGACCGTCGTTCGTGGCGTTGCTCGGAGCCGACGCGACCTTCGAGCCCGGCGGCAATTTGATCGTGTACACGTCTTCGAGAGTCGAGAACGCCAGCAGGCGCACGTCGTGGTGCCGCTGTGACAACGAAGCGTAGTTCGGTGTCAGGCGGAAAGAATCGGTTACGGCCATGCTGAGCTGGTTGCCTTCGTGCCGCGCAAAAGAAGGCGCCGAACCGCGCACCTTGATGTGCACGGGCTCCTCCACCTTGGTTAAGTCACTCGTCTGAATACCTTGGCTGCCGGGCAAGATTTCGAAGCCAGGAAACTCGCGACCGAGATCGTTGTTGATGCGCTCGATCCTCGTGGCCTCCGTTTGATACTGACTCCGCCACTCGGGCGCGTTGTAGCCGCCGGTCGTGTAGTCGAATTCGAGCTTTGCATCGCCGCTCTTTGCGAGCTGGACCTTGACCTCGCGTCGTACGAAGTTCTTCTCCGGTGAAGCATTCGGAACGTAGGTCAGCTCGGTGTTGCCTTGGTTCACGTGCATGCCGAGCGCGCCGATGTCCATGCGCGGCAACTCGTAAATCCCGGTGAGCTCGGCGGTGCCGTCGAGGTACAGGTTGAGCGACGGTACATAGGCGATGGCGTGATCGAAGGGAGCGAAGCTCGCCACGCTAGACCGGAAATCACCCTTCATTTGCGTTCGCAGCACGACCATCGTCGTCGGAATGCCGAGCTGGTTGAGCAGGGTAGTGATGACAGTAGCCTTGTCTTTGCAATCACCCCAGCCACGCGCGACCGTCTGCACGCAGCGGCGCGGCTTGTACCCGTAGATGCCGAACTCGAGCGCGACGTAGCGCGTATTCTTGGTCACCCATTCGTACACGGCTTTGACCTTGTCGACATCGGTGGTTTTGCCCTCGGTGATCTTCTTCGCGAGGTTGCGAGTTTCGTCGTCGAGGTCGAATTGGTCTTTGACCAAGCCCCAATACCAATAGCCGAGGTCCTTCCAGTTCTTGTAGGTCGAGACGTGCACGAAGCCGAGCACCTCCTGCAGGGGCGGCATGGCAGGCTCGGGTGCAACGGCAGCGATCTGCTCAGCGAAGAAGTGATAAATCTTCTGGTTGCCGACGACCTCGCTGGTTTGAACCAGCTTCGGCACGTTCTCATCGATGTAAAACGTCCGAGATTTCGGGGTCATCAGCACGTACTCGGCGTTTTGCACGGGGTCCGTGCCCTGCAGATAGGTCACCTCGCCGAAGTAGTTGCCGAAGTCATTCTTCGGCGTCACGTCGTCGACGCGGTAGCGTAATTCGACGACATCTCCCGGTTCGAGCCGAGGGAACTGAACGTAAAAGGTGCGCGCCGAGGTGTACGTCGCGATCGATGGATCGTCGGCTGGACCCTCACCCGACTCGATGGCCTCGTCGATGCGGCCGTCGCCGCGATACACGCGTGCGCCACGGAGCTGCACGGCTTGGCTGTCCGCCTCGTAGCCGAAAGCGTACTGACGTGCTGCGGCCGCTGCGGCATCGGTGAGCGGTTGAAATACGATCTGCCGATACTGACTGGACAGCCCATTCTCGAACACCGTCGACACGGTCAAATCGCGCAACAGTCGACGGTTCTGGCCGTTCGCTGGGGCGTGACGCAATTTCAGGAAACGGCTCGATTCCCAGGCGTAAGCTTCGTCAGCGCGTGGTTTCTGAGGCTCCAAGTGCTCGACGTAGTCACGCACATCGCGGTCCTGCGGGCGAATTCGCAAGATGTCGCGGAGCAACGCGAGCTGCTCGTCTTTCTTGCCCAGGTCGCCGTCGAGCTCGGCCAGCGCGCGCAGTGAGGCCGTGTCCTCCGGCGCGAGCTCGAGCGCGCGCTTGTACGAGGCGACCGCTCGCTCTGGCTCTCCGAGTGAACGGTAGGTGCGCGCCGCAAGAGCCAGCGCCCACAGTCCGTCGGGGTGCGTCGCGAGCAAGCGGTCGACCCAACGCTCCGCCGCTGGACGGTCGCGGCGCGCCACGGCGAGCTCGATCATCGAACCCAAGAAGCCGGCGTCGTCGAAGCGCAGCGCCGAGTAGCGGTTCTCGACTTCCGCCGCATCCGTCGCGCGCCCCAGCATGCGCAGCTGCGAGGCGTACATGTTGAGCAGATTGACCGAGTTGGGGTTGCGCGCGGTGGCGTGCTCGAGCGTGTCGAGTGCCGTGCGCGGTAACCCCGCTAGGTTATAGAGCTCGACCCGCCCACGAAGCGCCAAGGCGTCGTCCGGGTCTATGGCCAACACTTTGTCGAAGTAGGGAAAAGCGTCGCGCCAATTCGGGCTGGTGCGGCGGTCGAGCGCTCGGGCTAGCAGTACCTCGCGGTTTGGTTGCGGGTCATGCGCCGCGAGCGCTTCGGCCTTTTTTATCCATTCCCCGGTTTGATTGCGATCTTCTGCGAGCCGCCCGGCGAGTAGGAGGCGGCGAACGGTCGGCTCTGCATCGGCCGCTTGTTTGGCAAAGTCGCGCGCCTCGTGACGAGCTGGGTCATCACCGCCAGTTTCAGCCAAGTAGCGCGCATAGGCCTCGAGTGCAGCTGGTGCGGGACGCTTGCCCTCGGTCAACTTCTGAAACAGCTGTATCGGGCCCTCGGGTCCGGCATGCGCGCGCAGTTTGTCGTTTGGCTTCTTCTTTGCGAAAGCCTTCGCGAACGCCTGACTCTGCGCGAGCTCGCTCGAAAAAATCAGGCTCGGGTCCGGACTGCCGTCGGGGCCCGCCACGCGCACCGAGCCGACGGGCGACTGGTCCTCTCCACACAACTTCAGGGTGAGCTCATTCGGACCGGGCTCGAGCTCGACCTCGGTTGCCGAACGGTCGTAGTCATGGCCACGGTAGGCGCTGTCCTGCAGCACCAAGTCGCCGTTCCAAAATAGCTTGAACGCTCCTCCGGCTCCGGCCCACACGCTCAGCTTGCGTTTGGCCTTGGGGGCGCTCACGAAGGTCGTCGCGAAAACGCACACCTTGGCTTCCGGTCGCACGAGCGAGCCCGCGTCGAGGTAACCGAATGGAAACACCGCGGGAACCACGCGATACCGAACTGGGCGCTCCTTGCCCGTGTAGGCTTTGCCCGGGACGATGGCTTGTGTCAGCTCCGGCTCGGGCCCGCTTTCGGTGTCGAGACCGGCTTTTCCCTCGTTGTCGAAAGGTCCAACGACCAGCCATTGGTCCACGTAACCGAGCGCGCGAATCGAATCACGAGCGGCCTTCAAGTCACCGCGGCGTGCACGACCGAGCGCCGAAAGCGTGCTTGCGTATGCCCGAGCCGGCGCGCTCAGGTGAGCGTCGTGCTCCGCTGCGAGCAAGACTTCTTCCACGTGGGTTGGATCCGCTCGATCCCACGTGTTCCAAATTCGTCGCAGCGTTGCATACACTTCCGGACCTCGCGTTGCGTCGAGCTCTTTGCTGAGCTCGCGCAAGTCCCGGTGAAACGTGGCTTGCCCAGCGTGCGCATATGCGGACAGGCCGAACGAGCCAGCGAGCAACAATAAACTCAGCAATAACGATCTTTTGGCCGGCCTGTCTTCCACTGGCTTAGGTTTAGCGCTTGGCGATCCGGTTGGGCCGGAAATTAGAGAGCGGGTGGACGCCGGACCCTCACTTTTTTCGTTCGGCCACCGCCGGCCGGCCTGTTAGCGCCTGAGCCTCTCGGCGGTGAGGCGACTCATCTGGGTGACGGAGCGGGTAAGCAGGTAGGTGAAACGCTGCGCCGGGCTACCTGAAGCCGCCCCAGCACCGACGTGCGTGGCGCCTCGCGTGAGATGACGACAGAGGGCTTGCTGGGCCGTGGTCGGTCATATAGAAGTGATGGCTCAGGTTTCTCGCCCGATTTGGCAATGGTGTAGCTAGTCCCCGACATGAGTCGGGACGGCTAGCGGAGGCTCGCGATGGTCAATCCCCAGATGGTGATGTACGAGGAGGAGTTCAACCAGATCCAGACGGTCGTGGACCGGCTGGTGCGGGAAGCGAACGCCAAAGTCGTCTTCATCGTCGATAAGAACGGTCAGCTCATCGCGGCGAGTGGAGAGGTCGACAACATCGACACCACGTCGCTCGCATCGCTCACTGCCGGCAACATCGCCGCGACGGGAGGCATCGCCAAGCTGCTTCGCGAGAATGAATTCGCGACTCAGTTTCACGAAGGCGAGAAAGCCAACATCCACATCCAGCTGGTTGGCAACCGCGTGATTCTCGTCGTGATTTTCGATTCCAAGTCCAGCCTCGGCTTGGTGCGACTGCGCGTCAGAAAAGCGAGTGATGAGCTGAATCGCATCTTCGAGGCCTTGCTGAGCAAGGTTTCCGAGCCTGGAAGCGATTCGCCGTTCGCCGAGATCACCGACGAGGACATCGACAACCTTTTCAACGACTGAGGCGCCGGGCGATGAGTTTCATCAATTACATGGCCCGGGAGATCAACTGCAAGATCGTCTATTACGGGCCGGGTCTGTGCGGCAAAACGACGAACCTGCAGTACATCTACGAACGCACGAACCCCGATGCGAAGGGCAAGATGATCAGCCTCGCGACGGAGACCGAGCGTACCCTGTTCTTCGACTTTCTGCCGCTCTCGCTCGGTGAGATTCGGGGTTTCAAGACCCGCTTCCACTTGTACACGGTGCCTGGGCAGGTCTTCTACGACGCGAGCCGCAAGCTCATCCTCAAGGGCGTGGACGGTGTGATCTTCGTGGCCGATTCGCAGATGGAGCGGCTCGAAGCGAATCAGGAGAGCGTCGAGAATTTGCGCACCAACCTGGCCGAGCAAGGCTACTCGCTGGAGAAGATCCCCTACGTTATTCAGTACAACAAACGCGATCTGCCGAACGTGGTTTCGGTGGAAGAGCTCCGCCCGTTGATCAATCCGATGAACGTGCCGGACTACGAGGCCAACGCACGCAGCGGCGTAGGCGTGTTCGATACGCTCAAGGCCGTGAGCAAATTGGTCTTGAACGAGCTGAAGCGCGGCGGCTGACGCTCGGCGCTGTCTGGTTCATGGGGAAGCCCCAGAATTACGGCAAGAAGCCGCGTGAGAAGCGGCTACCGAACGTGTCACGCGCCGGCCTCGAAGCGACGGCGTTGCGCTATCTCGAGCGCTTCGACTGCTCGACGGCGCGTTTGAAAAAAGTGCTCAGCGAACGCGTCGCAAAGGCCGCTCGCGCGGGCGTCGACGAGGCTTCCCTGGCCCCGGCGTTCATCGAACAGATCTTGGAACGCTATCAGTCGTCGGGACTGATCGACGATCAGCGGTTCGCCCGGAATTTTGCGGAGCGGCAGCGCGATCGCGGCGCGTCACGGCGCATGATCGAACAGAAGCTGCGCGCACGTGGCATCTCGTCGGAGCTCGTGCAACAGATCTTGCCGCGCGCAGACTCGGCGACGAGTGAGCTCGAAGCGGCACGAGCGTTCGCGCGTCGCCGTCGGCTGGGTCCACATCGAAAGGCCGACGCGCGTGACGCTTTCCGACGGAAAGATCTGATGGCGCTCGCTCGCGCGGGTTTCGACTACGATACGGCGACACGTGTAGTCGGTAACTCATCGTCCGACGACGAGCTCTAACCCCGCACGACGATCAGCGCGCAGCGGTCACTTCTTGAGCTGCTCGCGGCGACCACGGTTCTTTGCGGCGGTCTTGGAGCGAAGGCGCTTCGAGCGCTTGCGGTCGAGCTTACGGGGCGACTTGGTCGGGATATACATGGGGTCCGGGCGTTTAAACCGAAACCGAGGACCGTGCAAGGTCGGGCTGTGCTCCCCGCAGCGGGCTGCGCAGATGTTCCGTCCGATCGCCGCGATTTCGCGGCACCAAGCGACCTCAAGTGTCTTTTGCGGTCAGCAATTTTTCAATCAGTCGGGCGGAGTAGCCGCTGAGCTGTTTGAACACGACGCCCATGCCGGCAGGGTCGGTCTCCACGCGCACCACCTCGCCCACGCCCTCGATCGTCTCGATGCCGTCCATGACAACCGTGAAGCGCAGGTCCACCTCCGTGCCGATGGGCAAGGGCGTGCTCGTTTTCACGAACGCACCCGAACGAGAAATGTTGGTCACGTATTCCTCGATGAACTGATCGAAGGAGTCGAACTCCTTGTTGATCGTGACTCGCTCGTTCTTGCGCGCGTTCGTCATGGTGCCTCCCGGCAACAAACCTCTGACTATTTGCCCTGCAGATCGAATTGTTCGATGTGGTACTCGCGACGTGGGTTGAATTCGATGCGCCTCATGTAGCGCTTCTCGGCCTCCACGACGGCCGCCTTCTCTTCGCCTTGCATCAAATCGACGACCGCCGGGTGTGCATTGACGACGACGGAGTAGCCAGACAACGTCGTGCGCTCGCGCCGAATCTGACGCAAAATTTCATAAGCGATCGTCGTGCGCGACTGAATTTGCCCGGTTCCGTCGCAGTAGAAGCACATCTCGTGCATCGTGCGGTTGAGGCTCTCGCGCGTGCGCTTGCGCGTCATCTCCAGCAAACCAAGCTCGCTGATGCGGTTGATCGTCGTCTTGGCTTTGTCCTTGGCCAGCAGTGCTTCGAGCGCGCGCCAAACCTTCTCGCGGTTGTGCGACACGTCCATGTCGATCAAATCCAAGATCACCAGGCCGCCGATGTTTCGAAAGCGCAACTGGTAGGCGATCTCCTCGACTGCCTCCAAATTGGTCTTGAGCGCTGTTTCTTCGAGATCTCGGCTGCCCTTGCCGACGTAACGCCCGGTATTCACGTCGATGGCCGTGAGCGCCTCCGCTTGATCGATGATCAAGTAGCCGCCGCTCGGCAGCGGTACTTTGCGGCTCAGCGCGCGCGCAATTTCGTCTTCGATGCCGTACGCATCGAAGATCGGCTCGTCGCCGCTATAGTACTGGATGTCCTTCACGCGCGTGGGCATGAACATCTCGACGAAGCGCACGAGCCGCAGGTACTGCTCTTTGTCGTCGATGACGATGCTCTCGATGTCATCGGTGAACAGATCGCGTGCGGTCTTGAGCACCAAGTCGAGCTCGGTACAGAGCACCGCGGGCGCCTTCGCACCGGCCTTCTTTTTCGAGACGTCCTCCCAAAGCTTCACCAGGTAACCGATGTCGGCCTTGAGTGATTTCTTGGTCAAACCCTCGGCAACCGTGCGCACGATGATGCCGCCGGAAGCCGGCTTCATCGGCTCGACCACGTCGCGCAGGCGGGCGCGCTCACGCGCCGAGCCGATGCGCTTCGAAACCCCCACGTGCTCGACCGTCGGCAGGTACACGACGTAGCGGCCGGGCAGCGATACGTGGCTCGTGACGCGTGCGCCTTTGGTGCCGATTGGCTCCTTCGAGATCTGCACGATCACTTCGTCGCCCTCTTTGACGACCTCGGTGATCGGGACCGAGCGCGAGACACGGCTGGTCGGTTTTCCGCCGCTGCTGGCGCTGTTGCTGCCACGGCGATCCCGATTGCCGGAGCCAGGCCTGGCTCCGCGCGCGTTGCGATCCTTGCCGCCGCGATCGTTGCGGTCGCGTGAGTTGCGAGCATCGGGTCGCGCCGCTTGGGAGCTGCCATTGAGACGTGCGGCAGGGACGCCGTTGCTCCGAGCAATCGGCGTCGCCGGCACAAGCGCCGGCGGCGCAGCCGCCCCGGGGGCAGAGGTCGCTTCCGCGCCGTCGCGGCCACCGCGACGACGACGACGGCGGCGACGACGGCGCGTGGCCTCGTCGGCTGCGCCATCTGCGCTCGGATTGGCCACGCCAGCCTCGTGCTCGGCCGGCTCGGCGCCGGGCTCTGCGGCCGTGACGACGAGCAACGGTCCGTCCGCGTCCGCGCTCCAGTTCGAGTCGACGTCCCCGGTGACGACGGTCTCGTCTTCTTCGGAGTCGTCGCTCTCGTCTTCTTCGCCCTCCTCTTCTTCCTCTTCCTCCTCTTCGGGAGTGCCCGCGTCGGGGTCAGGCTCGGCAACGACCGCGTCGTCGTCGTCGCCGTCGCTCTCGGGGCCGGCGTCGGCCTCGCCGCCGCTTTGGGTCTGGATTACGTCTTCGTCTTCTTCGTCTTCTTCGTCGTCCTCATCGTCTTCGTGGCTGTGATCCGGGCCTTCGACTTCGCCCTGCACGGCGCCGGCCTGGCCGTGGCGCTTGCCGCCGTCGCCCTTGGAGAAGCGCTCGGCGTCCTCGTGGCGGCGGGAGCCCGATAAATAGGCTTCGAAGTCATCGGGCCGGATCAGATCTTCGACGTGGAGGAACGCCGCGCGCTCCATCCCGACGTCGATGAACGCAGCCTGCATGCCGGGTAGCACGCGGGTCACGCGACCGAGGACGATGTTGCCGACTGTGCCTCGAGCGGCGGCGCGCTCGATCTGCAGCTCGGCGATGATGCCCTCTTCTATGAGAGCGACGCGGGTTTCACGGATGTCACAATTGATGACGAGAGTATTTCGAGGCATGGCTTTCGAGGTGCCACGTCACAAAACCCCTGAATTTCGAGCGCGAACGCTAGGTAGACAAGATCAGCGCGGAGTGCGGGAGACGACTCGGCTCGAGAGCGGAGGCGCGCCGGACCGCGAAGCGAATCGCACCCGAGCGTCTCCTCTTGCCGGTGAAACCGGGTGGGACGCTGGTCGGTGCGACAGTCGAGCTTGCGTGCGGGGGCAAGACACTGGGATTTTGAGAGGGGCGGAAAAATGGGAAAAAGTTTGTTAGCGGGTGGAGCGTCTCCACCTCGAGGTGGCCCACACGGGCCAATCTGCCCCTGGTCGACATACAGGACATCCCGCAATTGACGGGGCAGAGTCGCTTCGCGACCAACTCAGGTCACCATGGGCAGACCACTCCGTCAAGGGGCGGGAAGTATCTGAAAGAACCGGGGAAAATTGCTTGGCTTTCGGGCCGAATCGGCGCTTGCCGCACGATCCGCGATCTTTCGCACGGCCTCGCGGCCCTGGCTGATACTCGGCCGGGTGAGTACCTCGTTCCTCGTCCTCGACATCGAGACTGTCCTCGACCCTGAGTTGCCGATTCAAGTCAGTGACGCGGAACGGCTACCGGCTCCGCCTCATCACCAAGTGGTGGTGCTGGGCGCGCTGCTCTTCGATGCCGCCTACGAGGTGAAACGCATCGGGGTGATCAGTGAGCTCAAGGACGAGGCCGGCATCTTGGAGGACTTCGCGCGCATGTTGGAGGAGCGTCGTCCGTGCTTGGTGACCTTCAATGGTCGCGGTTTCGACATGCCAGTGATCGCAGCGCGCTGTCTGCGTCATGGCATTCCGTTCCGTCACTACTACCGCTCGCGCGACGTGCGTTATCGCTTCTCTGCCGAGGGCCATCTCGACCTGATGGATTACGTGGCCGACTTTGGCGCCGCGAAGCCGTCCAAGCTCGATATCGTTGCCAAGCTGTGTGGCATGCCCGGCAAAGTCGGGATCGACGGCAAGGACGTGGGCCCCATGGTGCACGCTGGCCGCATTCAAGAGGTTCGCAACTATTGCTTGTGCGACGTGGCACAAACGGCCGGCGTGTTCCTACGCGTGCAGCTCGTCCGAGGCGAAATTGATCGCGCGCAGTACCTTGCGGCGATGCGTGGCTTGATCGGGCAAATTAAAGCGGATGCGCGCCTACAACCGGTCGCAGAAGCGCTCGACGAGCGGCGCCTGTTGCTGGAGACTGAGCCTAGTCAACCGGCTGTCGTCAGCTGAGGAGGAATGCGCATGTCGCTCACCGAGAAACGCAGCACGCACAAGGCCGCGAAGCTTGCGCCCGCTCAAATCGAAGCCCTGCTGCCACAAGTTGCGGGCTACCAGGTCGATGAAAAGCGCGGCGCGATCAGTAAGGCCTACTCGTTCCCCGACTTTTACGAGACGATCGCGTTCGTGAATGCGCTCGCGTACATCGCGAACCAGGAAGACCATCACCCGGATCTCGCGGTGAGCTATGACAATTGCAAAGTGAGCTTCTCCACGCACGACGCCGGTGGCCTCACGGAGAATGATTTCATCTGCGCGGCCAAGGTCAACGCGCTGATTCGCGGTTAGCGCTTTGGGCGCGCGCGGATTTTTTTGATGGTCACGCGTGCCACGTGGGCCGTCGCAGCCTTTCGGCGGCGTGCGCGGCTGCACGGCATTTGACGCCGAAGGCTGCGCCGTCCTGCGCTGCTCCGCGCGACCATCAATTCAAGTCGAACGGGGACCCAGCGCGCCGCTCGCGGTTCGCGCTTACGGTTCGCGCTTAAGGTTCGCGATAGAAGCGAGGCACGCGGCGCGAGATGTCGGTGAGCACCTCCCACGGGATGGTGCCGAGCGTGGTCGCGATTTCTTCGGCCGAGATGGCGTCCTGACCGAGCGGTCCTTTTTGAGCGCCGAGCACGACGCATTCATCGCCGACGCGCACTTCCGGGATCTCCGTTACGTCGAGCATGGTCATGTCCATGCTGACCGCGCCGACGACCGGTGCACGCTTGCCGCGTACCAGCAGCGAGCCGCGATTCGACAGCGCGCGGCTGAACCCGTCCGCGTAGCCGACGGGGACGGTCGCGATGCGGCTCGTCCGCGCAGTGCGGAAGGTTGCGCCATAACCGACCGGTGAACCCGCTGGCAGCTCACGCAGCGCGACGATTTCCGAGCGCACGCGCATCACTGGCCGAAGCTCGGGACATGCACCGAGAATGGGCTGCACGCCGAACAGGGCGATGCCGGGACGCACGACATCGAGCCAAGAACGCGGGCTCTTGAGCAGCGCGGCGCTGTTGGCAGCGTGACGCAACATTGGCGTGATGCCCTCGTTACGCAGTGCCAGCGTGGCCTGTTCGAACAGGTCGAGCTGGTGCTCGATGGATTCGGTTTCGACCGCGTCAGCACAGGCAAAGTGCGTCATCAGACCCTGAAGCCTCACCTCGGGGCAGCGATGCAGGGCCTTGGCCATGACAGCGATGTCCTTGGGAGCGATGCCGAGGCGCGCCATGCCGGTGTCGATCTTGACGTGGATGTTGACTGGCTCCGCGCCGGAGAACTTCACCTCTTCGGCGATCGATTCGAGCTGGCCAGGGTCATGCACCACCGGCGTGAGATCATGACGGAGCAGCTCGCCCCAGGCGCGGCCGTAGTAGCCACCCGTGATTAGAATCGGCACTTGGATGCCGGCCTCGCGCAGCTCGATGCCTTCCTCGAGTAACGCGACGCAGATGCCATTGGCGCCCGCGCGCTCCAGGGTGCGGGCTACGGCCTTGGCGCCGTGCCCATAGCCGTCCGCCTTGAGCACGGCCCAAACCGCCGCGCCGCCTGCCGCCCGCTGCACGAAGCGCAGATTGTGCCGCAAGTTTGCGAGATTCACCTCGGCGCGCGTAGGCCGAACTGCATCTGACGGGACCGCTCGCTGGGGGCGAAGCACCCGCGGGAGTGGAGTCGCCAAAGCGGGGGAAAGCGCGCTAAGAGCTGGGTGCCGCGTCATCGTGCTGCCTGAGTGGTTACCGGAGGGGTGTGCAGTGCGTCAACTTAATCGCTGATTGTTGGCTGCGCGCATGTCGTGAGGGCGCGCGCGATTGTGACTGTGCTGAACTTTTCGGGGATGTGGCCGCGGGCTTTCGTTTGTCGCGCGGCTGCCTAATAGCGCTCTTTCATTGAAAGCAACGCTTCATGCACGCTCGGTAGTCCGGATCGCAGGCCTTGCACGCCGGGCTGGGTTTGTCGGCGTCCGGGACGCAGGCGTGCGTACACGTTTGGTAACTGTCGCGACAGCCGCTGCCGCAATCATCTTGCGGCGCGCCCGCGAGTTGCGGCGCGCCCGCGAGCGTTGCCGTCGGCGCCGCTGGCGGCGTCCCCGCGTCGCCATACCAGCGCGTAGCGATCGGTGGCGGTGGCGCGTGGACGCTCGTGGGCGCGGGCACGACCAGATAAAACTGTCGGGCCTCGGCCTTCTTCGCGTCGCCGATGTCGAGCTTTGGACAATCGACATCGCCGGTTGCAAAGGCGCGCGCGCGGCGTCGCGCATACTCGATTCGATCTCGCGGTTGACCGTAGGTGTACATCCCCAGCCACTCCTTCCAACACGCCTCTCGGTGGGTCGGCGCGGTATCGACTTCCAAGTCCAGACGGTAACAGTGCTCGAAGCGCACGTTGCCCTCGTAAATGGACTGCACGCTTGGTCCGCAGGCGCCGCTCGCGCTCAGCACGAACAACGCCATTAGGAGTGAACGCCCGAGGTGAGATCGCGGGGCGCGCCGCGGCACTTCGTTCTCGGCTGGGCTGTGCACGGCATCTGTTTTCCCCGACGCGGCCGAGAGGCGCAAGCCGAAGCCGGGCGAACGCGGTCATGTCGCGGCTTTTCTCATGCTATGTGACGCCCAAAGATGTTCACGGGACTGGTCGAGCTGAAGGGAACCCTGGCGCGGCGCGCACGGCGCGGGCCCGGCTTTCGCCTGGCGGTCGAAGCCGCGCTCGGCGACCTGGTGTTGGGCGAGTCGATCTCGGTGAGTGGGGCATGCCTGACCGTCGTCAGCTCGGACGCGCGTGGGTTCGAAGCGGACGTATCGCTCGAGACCGCGCAGCGGACCACGCTCGGATCGCTCGCGCTTGGTCGTTCGTTGAACTTGGAACGCGCGCTCCGGGTTGGTGATCGCCTGGGCGGACACCTAGTCAGCGGTCACGTGGACGCGGTGGCTGAAGTGCGACGCGTGACGCCAGCCGGCGACGCACAACGCCTGGTCGTCTGTTATCCGAGCGAGCTCGCGCGCTTCATCGCGGTCAAAGGCTCGGTCACGCTGGACGGCGTGTCGCTGACCGTGAACGCCGTGACGGGCGACAGCCTCGAAGTAATGGTCATTCCACACACCTTGGCCGTGACCACGCTGGGCGAGCTGAAGCCGGGCGCCGCCGTCAACCTCGAAGTAGATACGATGGCGCGCTACGCGGTGCGCTTCCTCGAAGTCAGCCGCGGGACGGCTGACGAAGCGTCGCTCAAGGCCGCCTTGCACAGCGCTGGCTTCGAGCCGAGCTCGCACTCAGGAAATTCATGAAAAGCGAAGTGTCACCGTCTCTGCGACCCCTGGACATCGCGCCCGAGCATTTGGAGCGCGTGCGCGCAGCGCTCGACGACATTCGAGCCGGCAAGATGGTGATCTTGGTCGACGACGAGGATCGCGAGAACGAAGGCGATCTGTGTCTGGCCGCGGATCGCATCACGCCCGAAGCCATCAACTTCATGGCCATGCATGGGCGCGGCTTGATCTGCCTCACGTTGACCGAGGAACAAGTGGCGCGCTTGGATTTGCCGATGATGAGCGCGCCCGGGCGGAGTGGACCGCGGCTCGGCACCGCGTTTACGGTCAGCATCGAAGCTAGCGAGGGAGTCACGACCGGCATCAGCGCGCAGGACCGCGCGCACACCGTGCGCGTGGCGAGCAATCCGCGCGCGGTGCCTTCCGACATCGTCGTGCCCGGTCACGTGCTGCCTCTGCAAGCGCGTCGCGGTGGCGTTTTGGTGCGCGCAGGTCAGACCGAGGGCTCCGTCGATCTGGCGCGCTTGGCGGGTCTCAACGAAGCGGCCGTGATCTGCGAGATCATCAAAGACGACGGCACGATGGCGCGCATGCAAGATCTGGAGACCTTCGCTGAGCGGCATGGGCTTCGGATTCTCACCATCGCGGATTTGATTTCGTATCGCTTGCAGACCGAGCACCTGGTGTCGCGCCTTTCGCAGGGCGACATCGTGCTCGATCGCACGGGCACTTCTTGGCGCGCCATCGTGTTCGAAGCCGTGCTCGAGAAGCGTCAATTTT
>DATHOI010000315.1:0-2703 GCA_035485095.1 Polyangiaceae bacterium
CGACCACTACGTCGAGCTCGATTTGATCGTGCCGGAATTCGTGAAAGACAGCGAAGCCTGGCGCAATCTGCCCTGGTTCTCTGCCTTCGATCGCGAGCACTTGAGCAACGAGACACTTTTGTATCGACCCGCAGCCAGCTCCTTCGTGTTGATCTTCCCAAAGACCGAGCACACCCCGCCGCAGCAGTTGTAAGATAACCGAGAGCATGCTGCGCCTCGACAATCCAATTCAGAACTACGCTTGGGGGTCGCACTCCGCCATCTCGCGGCTCCTACGCGGGACTTCGCCCTCCGAAAAACCCGAGGCGGAGCTGTGGATGGGCGCTCATCCGCAGGCCCCTTCGCGCGTTCTGCCGAGCGGAGAGTCACTGGCCTCGCTCATCGAGCGCGCACCCGAGCGCATGTTGGGTAGCGAGCCCTTGGCTCGCTACGGCCCCCGCTTGCCGTTCCTACTCAAGGTGCTGGCTGCGGAAGCGCCGCTCTCACTGCAGGCCCATCCGACGCTCGAACAAGCGCGCGCCGGCTTCGACGCCGAGGAAGCGGCCGGCATCCCGCTCGATTCACCGAAACGCAACTACAAGGACCGCAGTCACAAGCCCGAGCTGCTCTGCGCGCTCACGCCATTCACGGCATTGTGCGGCTTTCGCAGCGTCCCGCAAATGCTGGAACTGTTGCGTACGCTGCGCACGCCACGGCTCGGCTACGTGCTCGAGCTCATCGAGCAGTTGCGCAGCGAGGCGGATTTGGCGCGCGTCTTCTCAGCTCTAATGACAGCGTCCCCCGAACGGCGCTCGGAGATGGCGCGGCAAACGCTCGACCGTTGCACAGACCTGGCCGCCTTCGATGGCCCATTTCAGCGCGATTTTTCCTGGGCGGTGCGCATCGGCATGTTGTACCCGGGTGACGTGGGAATCATCACGGCGTTGTTGCTCAATTTGGTGCAGTTGGCGCCGGGCGAGGCCATCTATCTGCCGGCGGGAAACATGCACGCTTACCTGCAAGGCATGGGCATGGAGATCATGGCCAACTCCGACAACGTCCTGCGCGGGGGTCTGACCCCGAAGCACGTGGACGTTGCCGAGCTCTCGCGCGTGCTCGATTTTCGTGCTGGGCCGGTCAGCGTGCTGCAAGGCGAACAGCAAGGCAGCGCTCGCGTCTATCAAACCAGCACGCCCGAGTTCGAGCTGCAAAGCTTTCAACTATTGCCTGGAGAAGCACCGACGGTCGCCGATCGGCGCGGCCCCGAGATCCTTTTTTGTGAGCAGGGCGCGCTGTCATTGACCTGCGCGGGCGAAACGCTGGCGCTCGCGCAGGGCCACGCGCTGTTCGTCGCCGCAGCGGAGCCCAACTACGTCGTGCGCGGTGAAGGTCGACTATTTCGCGCCTGTGTCGGTCGCACCTGAGTCGTCGGCTTTGTCTGGGTCAGGCTTCGGGCAGCGCTCACCCGTATGACCCGGTTCCCCTTCCGGGATCTTGCACGGGTGCACTTCCACGCGCCTTGCGCGCGGTTTGTACGTCACCTTGCGGCGCTCCTCTTTGATTTTTCCATCCGGGAAAGTCAGCGTGCGCTTCACGATGACGGACCAACCAATTTCCCCACCTTCGCGCGTCTTCTCTTTGTCCGCGTCCAAGTGCGGGTTGGGAATGTATTCGACCGGCGGCAGCACGATATTCTGACGCGGTGAGACCTCTGCCCGTACCTTGCGACCGCCGTTATCGCCGTAGATTTTGACGGTGATCGTCGTGTCCGTGTAGGAGGTCTTGATCAGCGCGCCCGCTGCCGTATCGTTCTTGAAGACGATGTCCGGGTGCGGATAAGAGAGTGTCGCGTCGTAACCCATGGGGTAGCGCGTGAACCAATACGTGTGCGGCTGGCGCTCCAAGATGTCGTAGCCGCCATAGAACAAGGCGTTGAATAGCGTGGTCGCAAATTGGCTGACTCCGCCGCCCACGGTGTCGACCATTTCGCCATCTTCGATGCTGGGGGCAGGCCGAAAGCCGTTCTTCACGCTGCGCTGCCCGATGGTCTGATTGACCGAAAATGTGTCACCTGGTTTGACCAAAGTGCCGTCGAGTAGGTCGGCGATGTGATGAATATTTTGCACGCGCGGCTGACAGCACGCATGGTGAGTCGTGTACGATCCCATCAACCCGACGACACCGAGTTGCTCGGCCGCTGTAGTCGATAGCGCGGGCTCCGCGCCGACACGCAACGGCAACTCGGCTGTCTTGGTCGGGCTGTTCGCGGCTGCGCATACGGCGCTCGCCACGCCCGCGTCGTCCAGCACGAGCGCGCCGTGGCCAGGCTCCACATGCACGCGGTCCTGAGCGTCGATCACGAATCGAGCATTTTCTGCCTGTTGTTCGAGGGCGCCGCGCCGCGACTCGAGTAGCCGCGTGGTCGCCTCGAGCGCGCAACCGAGCTCCAACTTGTCAGGCAAAGCAGCGGGCTTCGCCTGCAGGATGCCGGCAATATCCGCCGCGCTCAGCGCCAAGTGGCGCGTGCCATCCGAGGTCGAAAGCTCGACGCCACTCTTCAACATGCTCTGCGCGAGCGCAACGACGCGGTCGACCTCGGCGTGATCGGTCTTCGGTGTCTCGACGCGCGTCGTCAGAGCGTCACCGGCGTGACCGCTCACGATTGCGTTTTTCAATTGGGCCTCGACTGCCGCGCGGTCGAGCACCGTACCTGTGCGCGGATAG
>DATHOI010000316.1:0-3614 GCA_035485095.1 Polyangiaceae bacterium
CCCACATGCGGTGTTGCAGCGACTGCCCCGCGCGCTTGCCGAGCACCTTGATGGCCTGGGTCATGAGCTGTCCGTTCGGAACGATCAGTGTGTCCCAGTCCCGCGTCTCGATCACCGTGTGGCGCCAGCGAATCTTTTTGATCAGGCCTTGAGTCTTGCTTTCGAGCTCGACCCAGTCTCCCTCGTTGATCGAGTCGTCGAGCTGCAGTGAAATGCCGCCGACTACGTTACCGAGCGTGGCCTGCAAAGAAAGACCGAGCACGGCCGTGACCACCGCCGATGTCGCGACGATGCTCGTGACGTTCACGCCCGAGTGATGCATCAGAAACCCGAACGCGACGAAATAAGCAGCCCCCACGACGACGTCGTGAAGAATGTCGGGATAGTCGACCCGAGCCACGCGCAACAAGAGATCGAAGATCGCGATCGCCGCTAGGTTGATGACCAAGAGCAACTGCAGCAGCTGGCTGGCCACGAGTAACCCGAGGACCACATTGGGTGCATGCGCCAGACGCAGCAGCGGAGTCAGCACCAGTGTCCCGGCGTAGAAACCGAGTAGGATGACGCAGCGACGCAAGCGGCGGCGAGGCGCGAGCGGAAGAAGCCGCAGGAACCCAGCCACTACGACCACAGCCAGCACGAAGCCGGCGAACACGAGCCACGAGTCTGTCACGGGTCTGACACCATTCCACTAGGTGGCCGTGCAGGGCAAGTGCGTCTGCTGTCGCCACATGGACCCGCGAAGCCCCTCGAAATGCCGGGAAAATTGCGGCTCACCCGATAGTATACTGGGGTCGATGAGGAGCATGTTCCAGATTGGGTCGTCCCGGTCACTGCTCCTCGGCATTGCAGGCGGGACCGGCAGCGGCAAGACCACGTTGGCCGCGAAAATCAGCGAGGCACTGGGCGACAGCTCCACGCTCGTTTCGCAAGATTGGTACTACTTGGACCGCGCGGGCTACACCCCCGAGCAACGCGAAGCGATCAACTACGACGAGCCCGCCGCACTCGACAACGAGCTGCTCGGCCGTCACCTCGACGAGCTGGGTCAGAGCCGAGCGGTGGAGTGCCCGCAATACGATTTTACGACCCATACTCGCCGCGTCGAAACCATTGCCGTGCCGGCACGACACGTGATCATCGTCGAGGGCATCTTGCTCTTTGCGGTGCCGGAGCTGCGCGATCGATTCGACCTCAGATTATACGTCGACACCGACGACGACATTCGACTGATGCGCCGAGTTCGGCGAGACCTCGTCGACCGCGGCCGTGACCTGCGGTCCGTCGAACAGCAGTACTACGGGAGCGTACGCCCGATGCACCTGCTGCACGTCGCGCCAAGCAAGCAGTTCGCGCATCTGGTCGTGCCGGAGGGCGGACAAAATGCGCAGGCGCTCGACGTGATCGTCGGACGCTTGCGTTACCTGTTGGACGGAGTGTGAGGCAAAGAGAAAACGATGGCCAAGCGCCCACCAAAACGCAGCGAACGGACCGTGCGCCGTCAACAAGAGCGCACTGAAGAGCGCCTGCGCAGCGACCGCGAGCGCCTATTTCTGCTGGAGCCCGGCGGCAATCCGGAGCGACCGATCGCCGTGCAGTCTGCCGCCGTGATCGAAAGCCACGCGACCAGCGTGCCGTGCCCATTGTGTGCTGGAAACCAGGAAGTGCTGGAGCACGCGGCGCGCGTGCACCACGGCGTCCGGCTGCGCGAAGCACAGCTCCGCTGCAGGCAATGCGGGTCGACCCGGTCGCTGTGGTTTCGAATCGTCGGACCGAGCTTGAACTGAGGGCTCGTCAGTCGGGCTCGTGGGCGGCGAGTGCGACCTCGACCGGCGCTGGCGCAGTCAGCTCGCGCACCTTGTTCACCAGCTCGAGCGGCGCAAAAGGCTTTTGCAAAAACAAGAAGCCGCGCTCGGTGACGCCTTGCTGCACGAGATCGTTGTCCGTGTAGCCGGACACGAATAGCACCTTGAGGTTTGGCTCGAGAGACAACAGCTCCTCGACCAGCGCCGGACCGCTCATACCGGGCATCACCACGTCGGTCACCACGGCTTGGAAGCGCCCCGGGCCCGCGTTAAACAAGCTCAGCGCTCGACTCGCGTTTTCGGCCTCGATCACCCGGATTCCGTGTTGCTCGAGCGCACGGCGCGCGACCGCGCGCACCATCTCCTCGTCCTCGACGAGCAGCACGGTGACCGGTGGGTAGGAGGCGGCAACGCGCCCCGACGAGGGCGGTTGCCTGCTCGGCCGGTCGCTCGTCGCTGGCAGATAGACTTTGAACGTCGAACCGTACCCGAGCTCGCTGGCCACGGTAATGCTTCCGCCGCTCTGCTCGACGATACCGTACACGGTGGCAAGGCCCAGCCCCGTGCCGCGTCCCCGCTCTTTGGTGGTGAAGAACGGCTCGAAGATGCGAGCGCGCGTTGCTTCGTCCATGCCCTGCCCCGTATCGCTGACGGACAGCATCACGCTCGAGCGCGAGGTGTTTCGGCCGGGCTCGGACATTTCCACGTGCGCGGACTCGATCGCGATGCGACCTCCGCTCTCGATCGCGTCCCGCGCGTTGAGCACGAGGTTCAAGATCACCTGCTCGATCTGGCCCGGGTCGGCCTTGACGAGCGCTGGACGCGACGCGAGTCGAACTCGAAGCTCGATGTCCTCGCCGATCAAGCGCCGGAGCATCTTCTCGAGCTCGCTGATGCTCGCGTTTAGGTCCAAAACCTCGGGCTTCAACACCTGCCGGCGGCTGAACGCCAAGAGCTGGCGCGTCAGCGTCGCTGCCTGTTCCGCGGCCCGGCTAATTTGCGAGAGGTCGTCCTTCACGCTCGCGGCGAGGGCGTCGTCATTGAGCAATGCTCCCGCGTAGCCGACGATCACCGTGAGCAGGTTGTTGAAGTCGTGCGCCACGCCACCGGCAAGCAAACCGATGGCCTCCATCTTGTGCGCCTGTCGGAGCTGCTCCTCGCTTCGGCGCAGAGCTTCTTCGGCGAGCTTGCGATCCGCGACCTCTTGAGAGAGCTCCGCGTTGAGCTGGAGCAGCTCTCGCGTTCTCTCCTCGACGCGCTGCTCGAGCTCGTCCCGCGCGCGTCGCAGCTCCTCGTAGATCTTCTTCTGCTCGGTGATGTCCTCGGAGATACCGAGCAAAAAACTAGGTTTACCCTCCGCGTCGCGGAGCGGGATCTTCTTGGTGCGCAGCCAGCGGAGGCCGTGCAAAGTTTCGATGGGCTCTTCCGCGATCTCGACCAGTTTGCCACCTGCCAGCGTCTCGCGATCTTTGCGGATGAAGTGTTCGACTTGCTCGGCCGGCCAGAAATCATGGTCTGTCTTGCCGAGCAACGCGCTGCGCGGCATCCCGAGCAGCTCTTCCCCTGCGCGATTGAAACGCCTGAACGCCAGTTGTTCGGCGTCCTTCACGAAGATCATGTGCGGGATGTTCTCGACGATGGCGTCGAGGAACGCATTCGCTTCGGACAGCTCCTGGTCCGCGCGAGCCGGCGCGGTTGCCTCCGCCGAGGACGCGCGCTCGGGCTCGGGTTCGACAGACTTCGAATCGGTCACTTGGTATCAGCCTACAGCGATAGGCTATTTTGATAAATCGAAGTCTATCGGCCTCA
>DATHOI010000317.1:0-6564 GCA_035485095.1 Polyangiaceae bacterium
CTCGGTGCTGTGCACGATCCGGATGTGCTCGCGCGCCATGTACTTCCTGAGCGCCGCAAAATCGGCCGAAAGGGCAACTCCCGCGCGCGTCGCGCGCCACAGAGAGCCGAGGTCGCGCTTGCCTAGGCTCGGAGCAAAGCGCGTCACCCGCAGTGAAGTATTCGGGATTTTCTGCAGGATCGAAAGCGAGTCGGGCACGCGCGCTCCGTCGCCGCTGGTGCACGCGATGTGGACCGCGAATTTCTCGCGATCCAAATTGCGGATGATGTCGGCGTGAACCGCCGCGTCCGCGCCGAAGCCCTCCTGCGCTTGCAGGAACAAGACCGAAATCTTGTCAGCCATGATTTCGAGGCCTCACAAATCGCCGCTCGTCAACTCGCCCGCCAGCCGATCACTTGCGCGCGCAGCGAGCGTCATCGAAGTCAGCACCGGATTTTTTTCTGGCCCCGTGGTGAACGCCGAGGAATCAGCCACGACGACGTTGGGGACGCCGTGTATTCGACTCCATGCGTCGAGCACGCCGAATTTCGGCGAGGCGTGCATGCGGCAAGTCCCCGCATAGTGGTTCGCATTGCCAGCGGCTTCGATCTTCCAAACGCGAACGTGCGGCTGAAAGCCCCCGCGCGACAGAAGCTCCACGATTTGGTCGCGCGCTTCCTCCAACACCCGCTGAGACTCGGGCGGATGGTGAATGTGGAGCGCAATGCCCGGCGTGCCGTCCGCGCTGACCTGACTCGGGTCGAGCGAGATCCGATTCTGTTCCGTAGGTGCCATCGTTCCAAATACGCTGAAACCGGTCCACGGTAGCCGCCCCGGCGGTCGTTTCAGCAAACTCTTGGCGACAATCGACGCACCACTCCACTGCATGCCGGCCGCGGCGTATAGCGGCGGGGAGCGATCCACGGCCAAGCGCGTGATGTACGTCGGCGGGTGCACCGAAATGGGCGACTCCAAGTCGAGCACGAGCTTGCCGATCGGATGATCGTGCAAGTACCGGCCAACCACTCCGTGACCATTGCCCAGCCCATCCGGAAAATCGGCGCTCTTGGACTGCAGCAGCACTTGCGGCGAATTGATCGCGCCCGCCGCGAGCACGACCGCGCGACAGCGTACGCGCTCCTCGGTGCCCGACGCTGCGTCGCGAAAAACGACAGCCGTCACGCTCCGTGTCTGGACGTCCCACTCGAGGCGCTGAACGCGCGCGCCGAAGCGAACGGCCAGACCGCCAGCGCGCATCGCAGGCTTGACCAGGCGCACGAACGAATTGAACGCAGTGCCACTGAGCGTGAGCGACGTGTCGCCACCATACGCATAGGGCATGGGCACGACGGCGCGGCCGCCGCGGTGCGCGTCATCGACCAGACTTTGCCAGTCGGCCGCGAGCGTCCACGGGTGACGCACATTGCCGGCCGGAAGCTGCGGATCGTCGACCGTCGGGCCCGCCACGTGCAAGAGCGGCTCGACGCGCGTGTACCAGGGTGCGAGCTCTTCGTAACCCACGGGCCACACGTGTTGCTCTCCAGCCCGCGCGGCGTCCGCGAAGTCCTCCGGAGAAAAACGCGGCACGGCGCAGCTCCAATGATTCGACAAACCGCCCGGCGACAGTTGCTCGAAGAGCTGCGCTTCGGGATCTCCGGTTCTCGCGACGCCGACACGTTGCTTCAACTGGCCGCGGTGCTTCGCCACGGTCAAACCGCGGAGACGAAGCGTCAGACCGAGCGCGGAACGCTCGCTCCCAGCTTCCAGCAACAGCACCTCGACGCCCGCTCGACGCAAGAACACGGCGGCCGTCGCACCGGGCGGACCACTACCAATCACGACTACGCGGTTGTCGTCTTTCACGCGAGCATCCGTATACCACGAAGCCCTCGCCACGCCTGATGGCCGGCGTAGCGGGCAGGCTTCTTTACTTCCCGGAGAGCAAGTGGCAAAGCGCTACTTGACGCCATGCAGAGTCGCGCCTTCGGCAACACGGAGCTACGAGTCTCTCGACTGGGTTTCGGCTGTGCGCGAATTGGCGGCGTGTTTCAGGGTGACACCGTGAGCTTCGTACGGCTCCTCACCGTGGCGAGAAACGCCGGCATCAACTTCTTCGACACTGCAGACATGTACAGCCAGGGAGAAAGCGAATCCCTGCTCGGGCGGGTGTTCGGTGCAAAACGCAGCGATGTGCTGATCGCTACCAAAGCGGGTTATTGCTTACCCGGCCGACGTAAACTCGCAGGACGTCTAAAACCGATCCTGCGTCCGGTGATCCGAACGCTCGGCATTCGGCGCGACCGTCTGCCTGCGGCAGCGCGGGGCGCCATGGCCCAAGACTTCTCGCCGGCCCATCTAGTCCGAGCGTTGGAAGCGAGTCTCCGTCGCTTGCGCACGGACTACGTCGATGTCTTTCAACTCCATAGCCCACCGATCGAAGTCATCGAGCGCGGCGAATGGGAGCCAGCGCTCGATGATCTCAAGCGAGCGGGTAAGCTTCGTTACTATGGGATCGCTTGCGATTCGATCGACGCAGCCTTGGCAGCGCTACGCTACAAGGGCGTTTCTTCTCTCCAGTTCACGTTCAGCTTGCTCGAGCCGGGGGCGAGCGAACGACTACTACCCGCCGCACGGGCGGCCGGTGTGGCATGCATTGCGCGAGAGTGTTTGGGCAACGGGCTGCTCGTGAAGGCCGAGAGCGATTTCGATCTCGCGAGCTACTGCAGCTCGCCCGAGGAGCACGAGAAGCGCCAAAAGCAACTCGCTGAGCTACGAGCACAAGCCGCTGCACAGGGCGTCCCTTTGGCGACGCGCGCGCTCGAGTTTGCGAGCACCGCTGAGGGCATTTCGGTGGCTCTAGTCGGGGCGCGAACCCCCCAACAATTGCGCCGATTGCTGGACGATTTTCCAGGCTGAGCGCACGCACGAACCCGTCGCTGCGGCCACCGCTCGCGCTCCGAACTCGCGCGGCGAGTCGTCGAGCTTGCTCCAGAAAACCTAGTCATTGCGCGGAACATTTAGCTCTAGACGCGCATGCGGCGACGCGACCAGCACGCTTTTCGAGACTCGATTCGCCCCCAGAAACCTGCCAGACACAGCCAGGCACACATAGAGGGTGGGGTGTGGAACCCTCTTCCATTGTCGCCCAAGTCGAGGTATGAAAGCTGGGTCGGTGAGTAGAAGGATCTAAGGATGCAAACGGTCGTAAAGGGAATGGTTCAAGTAGCCGGCACTACGTACCGCATCGTCCGCATCAAGCGTGGCGAATACAACGTCGTCCGCATTCTGGACGACGTTCCGGTGGGGGCTTTTTCCAACGGCCCGACCGTTGAGATTACCGCCCACAGCATCGACTCAGCGCTCATGCGCGAGATCGTCCGTGTTGCGATCCAGGGCGCGAAGACTAGCTGGGTAGGCCGCCTCGCACTGGGGTGAGCCCCCTGTGTGAAGGAATCAAAAGGTGAAGCCGGTGCTGGTCGCTGGTCCGCCGGTCGGGTCAGCAAAACGCGCGCCTGCGTTCTACAAACGGCGACGCAAGCGCAACAACGAGATCGGGCAAGTCCTGATCCGGAACGGCGTCATCACGCCAGAACAGCTACGCCAAGCGCTCCGCATTCAGTCGGAGAGCGGCGGGCACGTCGGCGCGATTCTTCGGCGTATGGGCGCCTGCGATTCGCGAGCCATCGCCGACGCGTTGATCGAGCAGGTGCGCGTCGCGCGTCACAAGGGTGCCGGTCTTGCGCATCGCGCGCGGCAGAACCCGTCCATCGTCGGGCTCAATGTCGTGTGCAGGCCGGGCTTGTCTCGCGCACTGCTGATTCTCACTGACGTGGTCACGCTCGGCATCGCTGCGGCCATCGTCGGAGCGATCGTCTCCACGGATCTGCTCACGCGGGCTCAACGGTTCAGCGTCGTGGCACTCGTTCCCATGTGCATCGCAGCCCTCACTGCCGTGCAAATGTACGGCCTGACGCCGCCGAGTCCGTCGGAAGAGATTCGACGCTGCACGCTGACAATTTCCCTCATTTACCTAGGTTCTTGGGTGATCGCAGTGGCTCGCAATGGAGCCCTCCACTACATGCCGCACGTCGCGTGGCTGGTGGGTTGGGCAACCTCGGTGCTGCTCGTGCCGATCGGCCGCGGCGTGCTCCGTAGTCAGCTCGCCAAGCGTGATTGGTGGGGTCAACCAGTCGTCGTGTTCGGCGCCGGTAAGGTCGGGCGCGCGGTCGTCAGCACGTTGCAGCGCCGGCCGCAGCTCGGCTTGAAGCCCGTGGCAATCCTCGATGACGACCCATCGAAGCACGGCACAGTGCGAGCCACCTGGGGCGAAGAAGATTTGATGGTCCAATCGGTGCGCCAGGGGCCTGATTCAACGTCTTTCGCCAAAGACGACTTCGAGACGCCGTCCGCTCGATCGGCGCTCGAACAATTCGCAGAGGTCGAGGGAGTGCCCATCGTCGGCGGTCTCGAGCTTGCTCCAATCCTCGCGCAACGGCTCGGCATTCGTTCGGCGGTGATCGCGATGCCCAAGCTCGATTCGGCGACCTTGCTGGGCGTGATCGAGCGCTTCGCCGAGGGCTATTCGAGCGTGCTCGTCATTCCGGATTTGTTCAACGTCGCGCACTTCGGCACGCCGACGCACAGCTTGGGTGGCGTGCTCGGCATCGAGGTACGTCGACAATTGCTGCTCGCAGGCCCGCGCCTCGCTAAACGCGTGATGGACGTGGTGCTGACGACGCTCGGCGGCTTGTTGATCTTGCCCTTCGTCGCGCTCGTGGCGATCTTGATCAAGTTCGATTCAGCAGGCCCCGTCTTCTACCGACAGAAGCGGCTCGGCCAAGACGGCGTGCGCTTCCTGGCGTTCAAGTTCCGCACGATGTACGGGGACGGCGAGCAGCGGCTGAAAGAGGTGCTGGATCGCGATCCCCAACTTCGCGCGGAGTATGAAGAGTTTCACAAGCTCACGGTCGACCCGCGGGTCACCCGCGTGGGGCGCGTGCTCCGCAAATACAGTCTGGATGAGCTCCCGCAAATTTGGAGCGTGTTCGTCGGCGACATGAGCCTAGTCGGGCCACGCCCGTATCTAGAGCGCGAGATCCCCGATATGGACGGGCAAGAGGCCGTGATTTTGCGGGTCAAACCGGGCATTACCGGCATTTGGCAGGTCACCGAACGGAACGCTTCGACCTTCGAACAGCGGGTCCACCTCGACGTGGAATACGTGCGCAGCTGGTCGCCGTGGCTCGACCTGTACGTGCTGGCGCGAACCTTGCCAGTCGTGGTCGGAGGCACCGGCTCGTGAGCTCGAACGGCAGCCCGCCCGCGCGTGTTCGAGTCGGTAAGCTTCCCATCGACGTCGTCGACTTTCAGGGCGCGCTCGACGTGATCGATCAGCTCGTTCGCGCCGGCAACGGCGGCACCGTGTTTACGCCCAACGTCGATCACATCGTGATGGCGGAGCACAACGAGCGCTTCAGGCAAGCGTATCAAGCGGCGAGCCTGTCGCTCGTCGACGGCACACCCGTACTTTGGGCGTCGCGCCTGCTGCGCACGCCGCTGCCGATGAAGGTCTCCGGCTCCGATTTGGTGATGCCGCTGATGGAGCGCGCTGCCGAGCGCGGCCATCGCGTCTACTTCTTGGGTGGTGCCCCAGGAGTCGCCGAAATGGCGCGCCAGAAGTTGGCAGCCGTGCTGCCTACCCTGCAGGTCGTCGGGATAGACGCATCGCGCATCGACGTGAGCGGCGACCTGAGCGGCGTCGACGACATCGTCGAACGCATCCAGAACGCCCGCCCGGACCTCGTACTCGTCGCCCTCGGCGCACCCAAGCAAGAGATCTGGAGCCAGGGGCGCCTGAACCTGCTGAAGCCCGCCGTGCTGATCGGAGTCGGGGCAAGCTTGGACTTCGTTGCAGGGATTCAGAAGCGCGCGCCGCGCTGGATGTCGAGCATGGGCGTGGAGTGGCTGTACCGACTCGCGCAGGAGCCACGCCGGCTCGCTGGGCGCTACTTGCTGCGAGATCCCGAGTTCTGTTGGATTTTGCTGCGTCAGTTGCTCGAGTGAGTCAGCTGGCTCGCGTGCGCGCGGGGCGGCTACGGACTCGTGACCACGGTCTTGATTTTCTTGTCTCGAAACAGCGACTGCACCGTAGCTAGCGCTGGCGAGCCTGACTTGCCACACACGAATACGACGCCGTCCGTCACCGAATCGAGCGCCTGTGATTCAACCTGCAAGCTGGCCGTCGGACCGTCGATGATGATGAAGTCGTAGTAGTTCCGTAGGTCGCGGAGGCTGTCGGAAAACTGCTGAGACAGAAGCAGACCGGGCGAGCGCATCATGCCCTCCGCCAATACGTGCAGGGTCTTGCTGCAGCCAATCACGGTCCAGCGACGCTCGGGATTGCCATTGATGCGCGCCCGCAATTGCTGTGAAAAACCCGCCCCCATCGGCATATCCACGTTCATCAGACGATGGATGCGCGGCCCCTGAAGGTCCGCCTCCAGCAGCAAGATTCGCGGGTGTCCTGATTCCGCCAACGCCAGCGCGAGCTCAGCCGCGACGCGGGATTTTTGCTCCTGCGACTCC
>DATHOI010000318.1:0-10535 GCA_035485095.1 Polyangiaceae bacterium
AAACGCTCCGTTTCTCGTAGACCGCGGCGCGCGTAAGCCAGCGTGAGCAGAGGCAATGCACTGACGAAATAGACGCTGCGCCAACCGTAGTGTGTCTTCAACAAAACAGGCACGAGTCCGGCGCAAACGATGGCGCCAAAGCCACTGGCTGCGCTGACCACTCCGACGACCGTACCGCGACCACGCGCGGGGAATTCCTCGGCCGCGATGACCATGCTCGTGACCCATTCAGCGATCAGAAAGACGCGCGCCACCATCTGCAACAGGCCGAAGAGATAGACGTTCGGCGCCAAACCCGAGGCCACCGTAAATAGCGTGTAGCCCGCGATGGTCACGGTCAGAACCGGCTTTCTGCCCCAACGATCGGCGCGGCGAGCCAGCACGAACGCGAGGATAGTCCCGCAATTGATGAAGCTCACGAGCCTACCGCCGCCCAGCATGCTCACGTGCAGGTCTGCACGCAGGTTGGGCAAGAGTTGGCTCAGCGCATAGAAGTCATACCCCTCGAAGAAGCTCGCTACGCTCAAGAAGAGCAGGAGTTGCCGCTGATACGAGCTCAGTTTCGGAGCTGCTGCCGCTACGTCGAGACCGCTGCCGTCGCTCATTCGATCAAGCCAGCTTCGGGGCTCGAGGCGTTGGCGTACAACCGTTTCGGCATGCGACCCGCGAGGAACGCCTTACGTCCGCCTTGCACGGCATCACGCATGGCTTCAGCCATCAGCACTGGTTTTTTTGCGTGAGCGATGGCCGTATTCAACAGAATGCCGTGACAGCCGAGCTCCATCGCGATCGCTGCGTCGCTGGCCGTACCGACACCGGCGTCCACGATCACCGGCACCTTGGCATGCTCCAAAATAATCCTGAGATTGTACGGGTTGCGAATGCCGAGCCCCGAGCCAATGGGAGCTGCGAGTGGCATCACGGCGGCGCAGCCGAGATCCTCCAGCTTGCGGCACACGATCGGATCGTCGATGCAATAGGGCAAGACGGTGAAGCCCTCCTTGACCAATAATTTGGCGGCTTCGAGCGTTTGCTCGTTGTCCGGGTAGAGGGTTTTCGGGTCACCGATGACTTCGAGTTTGACGAGATCTGCAATCCCGAGCTCGCGAGCCAAGCGCAGGGTGCGCACGGCTTCGTCGGCGGTGTAGCAACCCGCGGTGTTGGGTAAAATCGTCCAGCGCTTGCTCAGGAGCAAGGACATCAACGAACCTTGGCTGCGATCTTTCAGATCGACGCGACGCAAAGCAACGGTGATGAGCTCGGTGCCAGACGCGGTCAGAGCAGCGGCGGTCTCTTCGACGCTCTGGTACTTCCCGGTGCCGACGATGAGCCTCGATTGAAACAGATGAGAGCCTATTTTCAGCCCATCTTGTTCGGTCATGGTTCCGAATTAGCGCCCCCTTCCCCGCGCGGCAAGCCAAAGGATGAAGCCTCGCCGAACCGGGCTAGACTCGCCGGCGATGAGCGAGCCGCTCCGTGACGTATTCATTCATCCGAGCGCCTGCGTCGACGCAGGCAGTGTGATCGGACCAGGAACGCGCATCTGGCATTTCTGTCATGTCATGGGCGGGGCCGTCATCGGCAGCGGCTGCAGCATTGGGCAGAACGTGTTCGTCGCCTCTGGTGCGAAGGTCGGCGACCGCGTCAAAATTCAAAACAATGTCTCGTTGTACGACGGCGTCGAGCTCGATGACGACGTGTTCTGCGGGCCCTCCTGTGTGTTCACGAACGTCAAAAATCCGCGAGCGGAGCTGTCGCGAAAGCATTCGTTCGTGTCGACCCGTGTGCGTCGCGGAGCGACGCTCGGGGCCAACGCAACGCTGATCTGCGGTGCTGATCTCGGTCGCTACGCTCTGGTTGGGGCAGGTTCAGTCGTTAGCGGAAGCCACCCGGACTATGCGCTCTTGCTCGGCGTTCCGGCGCGCCAGGTCGGTTGGGTGAGCCGACACGGTCATCGCTTGCACGAGCGTGACGACGCCGGAAACCTGCTATGCCCCGAGAGTGGCTTTCGATACCGCGAGAGCACGAGCGGAACCCTGACTTGTCTCGATCAGCCTGAAGATCTCCCACTGCCAGCGACGCCAGCCTGATGTCTCATTCTACAGCACAAGCGCAGCCTGACTTAGCCGCTAGGATCCCGTTCTTCGATAGCTCGACGCAGATGGCGCACTTGATGGCCGAAATCCGACCTGCCCTCGATCGCGTGCTCCAATCGCAGCGCTTCATTTTGAGCACGGAGGTGGCAGCATTCGAGCGGGAATTCGCGAGCTACCTCGGCGTACGGCACGCGGTTGGAGTGTCGTCGTGTAGCGACGCGCTGATGCTCTCGCTCCTAGCGCTGGGCATCGGACCGGGTGACGAGGTCATCACCACGCCGTACACGTTTTTTGCCACGACAGGCGCCATTCTGCGCGTCGGCGCCACACCGGTATTTGCCGACATCGACGAGCAATCCTTCAACTTGGACCCGACGCGTGTCGCGGCCGCGATCACGAGTCGTACGCGCGCAATCCTACCGGTACATCTCTTCGGGCAGGCCGCCGACATGCGCGCGTTGCGCTCGCTGGCCGTGGCGCATTCACTGTCGCTGATCGAGGACGCGGCCCAAGCCGTGGGCGCCAGATTTTGGGGTGAGCGCGTGGGCTCCCTCGGGCACATGGCATGCTTCAGTTTTTTCCCAACGAAGAATCTCGGCGCGTTCGGCGATGCTGGTCTCATCGCAACCAATGACGACGCGCTCGCCGCGACCGCGCGCAGCCTGCGCAATCATGGTTTTTCTCCCAAGCATCACAGCCGGCGCGTAGGCGGCAATTGTCGTCTCGACGAGCTACAAGCCGCGGTACTACGCGTGAAGCTGCCCCATCTCGAACGTTGGAATGCCAGGCGCCGCGCGCATGCGGCGCACTACCAGGAGGCATTCGCGGCGCTCGAAACGCTGATTGTCCCGCGCGAGCTGGGAGGTCGCGAGCACGTCTACAACCAATACGTGCTGCGCAGCGCGCGGCGCGACGAGCTCGCAGCATATCTTTCGGAACATGGGATCGGGAACGAACGCTACTACCCGCTACCGATTCACTTACAAGAAGCTTGCGCGCATCTCGGCTACCGCAGCGGCGCCTTCCCGAACGCCGAGGCGTGCGCGCGCGAATGCCTAGCGCTCCCGATATTCCCCGAGCTCGAAGCGCGCATGCTGAACGTCGTCACGAGCCACGTGAGCGCGTTTTGCACTGCTTAGCGCAGATCCCCCGGCTTGCGGTCGAACACGAAGACGCCGGGAGCAAGCAGACGCGCGCCCTGGCCGAACGCTCGTACGAGTGGGACTTCACTTCGAGCAACGAGCAACGCCCCACCTGGCACCAGCGCGTGCAGCAAGCTCTGCACGACCCGACCACGCGCCTGCTCTCCGAAGTAGATCAGCATGTTCTTACAGACCACGATTTCGTATTGACCGGGGGGAACTCCGTTCATCACGTCACGCGTCAGGAAGCTGACCCGGGCCCGCAGACGCTGTACCACCGAGAGCGCGTCGCGCCCGGCAGCGTCGAGGTAACGCGATTGCAGAGGCGCCGGTAAGTCGCTGACCGCGCTCGACGGGTAAACCGCGCCTCGTGCTACGGCGAGCGCGGCTTCACTGCGGTCCATACCCACGACGCGAAAGCCGTCCTCGAAGAGATGAGCTTCCTGATCGAGGACCATGCCAAGGGTGTAGGCCTCTTCGCCCGTCGAGCAACCGACAGAAAGGGCCCGCACTCGCTCCACGTGAAGCGCCGGAAGCACGCTGCTGCGCAGGGCCTGCCACTGCGCCGGATCGCGAAAAAAGCGCGTTTCGCCGACGCGCAACGTGTCGGCGATCTCGGCAAGCAACTTCGGCTCCGCTTCGAGCCCGTCGGCCACGGACATCGGATCGACGGCGCGTGCTTTGGCTATCCCCTCGAGCAACACGAAGAGACGTTGCTCCATCCAGCCCGGGCGCTCGGTCCCACGTCCACCGACACCGTGGGCGCGTTCCAGCAGATCGAAGGCGCGCGCAATCGCCAGGCGCTTGGAGCTCATTATGCGGGTTGAGTGCCCGCCAACGAGGACAGCTCGGGCGCGCTGAGTAAGCTCGCAACGTCGAGCACCGCGCATGGCGGCGACGTCGGAATCACCCCCACGACGAGCGCTCGAACGCCGCTGGCAAGAGAGCTCGGCGCGTTGCTGAGGCCCGCGGGTGGAACGTCGACCAAACCAAGCAGTGCATCGACACGCAGGCCCGCGCGACGCCTCAGCCCGGACACTTCGCGCACGACGACAATCCTCGCCTCACCTTGCTTCGCCGTCGTGCGCTCGGCTCGCATCAGCAGGGATAAGTCGAGCACCGGCAGCACCTCACCCCTCAGGTTGATGATGCCGGCCAGCACGCTCGGGGCGTGGAATACGCGCGTAACGGGGCGGACGCCGATCACCTCTTGTACGTGCTCGAGCGGCAAACCGTAGCTTGCCGCCGCCACGCTGACGCACATGCAACGGCCGCGGCTCGGCGCATCGCGCGGGCCGGCGGCATCCGAGGGGTGAGCAAGGTCGGCCACGCCGGCTATGCGAAGCCGGCTTTGCGAGACGTAGCGGTAGGCCCTTCGATGGCCCCCGCGTACACGTCGCTCATCGCCAAAAGGTACAGCTCACCTCGGTTGGTCCGCGCGTGCAGAAGCTTGCCATCGATGCGCATCGATTCCACGCGGCTCACGGTCAGGCCTGCCCCGCCGTAGGCGACGTACAGGGTAAATAGGCGGCCATCGGCGGCGCCGACCCAGCCCTTGTCGTCTTTCTTCGCTTCGGCGGCGCTGAGCAGCGCGGACAGGTGCTCTTCGGTCATATCGCTAAAGTTTTTCTTTTCCAGCCCGAAGTCAAGGCGCGCGTGCTTTTCTCGTTGAGGCCGGGCGAACTAGCTCTATCGTCAGCGCGTGAACGGGCTCGAAGACAGCAAAAACGGCAGCCTAGGAAATGGCGCCGGCGGCGATGAGCCGCACATCGAGGTCCGCTCGCTGCAAAAGGCCTTCGGTGACACCAAGGTGCTCACGGACGTGAACATGAGCATCGGCCGCGGCCATATCGCCGTGATCATCGGTGGGTCCGGTGCTGGAAAAACTACGCTGCTCCGCATCCTAATCGGTCTGGAGCGCCCCAGCTCGGGTTCGGTGATCGTCAGTGGCCAGGACATCGCTCGACTGAACGAGCGCGAGCTCAATCGGATGCGGCGTAAATTCGGGATGGTCTTTCAATACTCCGCGCTGCTCGATTCCATGAACGTCATGGACAACGTGGCGTTTCCGATGCGCGAGCACACGAAGCTCCCGGACAAGGAGATTCGAAAGCAAGTGACCGAAAAACTGAACTCGCTCGGACTCGAGAACGTGGAGCGTCGCTTTCCGAGTCAGCTCTCGGGCGGCATGCGCAAGCGCGTAGCTCTCGCGCGCGCGCTGATGCTCGAACCAGAAATCATCATGTATGACGAGCCAACCAGCGGGCTCGACCCCGTCACGAGTCGAATGGTAGACGACCTGGTCGTTGAAACGCGCAAGCGCTTCGGCGTCACGAGCGTGATCATTTCCCACGATATGGTGGGTGCGTTGCAGATTGCCGATGAAATCTATCTGCTCTCCAAGGGCAGCATCGTCGCTTCCGGCTCACCCAGCGAGCTCGTGCACGGCAATAACGAACTCTTGCATCAATTTCTGGCGTCGAGCGGCGTCACGCAAATGCCGTCGGTCGGCGAAAAACGAGAGGCGTCGGATTGAAGCCCGTTGCCGATCGGGATACTGAATCGCGATGGCTGCTTCGACCTCCCGCACGGTTCTAGTTACGGGTGCTGCTGGCTTCATCGGCAGCCACACTGCCGTCAGGCTGCTCGAGCGGGGCGACCACGTAGTCGGGCTCGACAATCTGAACGACTACTACGACCCCGCGCGTAAGCGCGCGAACCTCGATGAGGTACGTCAAGCGGCGGAACAGGCGGGGCGATTTACCTTCGTCGAAGGCGACATTCGCAATCGCGCCCTGCTCGCCGAGCTTTTCAGCAAGCACGAGTTCAGCGGCGTCGCGCACTTGGCGGCGATGGCTGGCGTGCGGAGCTCCGTCGAGGACCCGTGGCTGTACTGCGATGTAAATTTGACCGGTACACTCAACCTTCTCGACGCGGGCAGGCTGCACAATAACCCCAATTTCGTGCTGGCTTCGACGTCGTCTGCATACGGCAATACCAAGCTGATACCGTTCATCGAGACTGACTCGGCCGACCGCCCACTCGCCCCCTACCCTGCCGCCAAGCGCGCCGCTGAGCTAATGGGGCATTCCTATCATCACATCCACGGCACGGATTTTACGGCGCTGCGCTTCTTCACGGTGTACGGCCCGCGAGGCCGGCCAGACATGATGGCGTACAAGTTGCTGGAGGCGATGCGCACGGGCCAAAGCATGCCGCTCTTCAACGGCGGGAACATGTACCGCGACTGGACGTTCGTCGGGGACATCGTGTCCGGCGTCGTCGCGGCGGTCGATCGTCGGCTCGGTTACGAAGTGATCAACATCGGTCGCGGTGAGCCCGTGTTGGTCGTCGATTTCGTAAAGTCGCTCGAAAAATTGGCGGGCAAACAGGCTCCGCTCACTTCCGAGCCCATGATGAAAGCGGACGTCTCGTACACCTTTGCCAATATCGACAAAGCCAAGAAGCTGCTCGACTACAATCCGACTGTGTCCGTCGAAGAGGGCGTGAAGCGCTTCTACGACTGGTTCAAGGTCGCAGTCGGCGACCCCGCCGGCTGATCCGAAAACGCGTTCAGGAGAACGCGCGGGCCGCCTCATCGAGCCGCAGCGAGGCGTAGCCCTGCTTGCGCAGGAGCTCGAGCACGGCTGTCAAAGTGTCGAGCTTTCGCGTTAAGGACACGCGCAGATCCGGTTGTACGGCGACGAGCGCGGCCGGCACGTCACGAGCTTCCAAAAAGTCGATCCCATGTAGCTCGAGATTGACCAGCGGGGCACCGAGCACGGACCGAGTGAGGAGACGAGCGCCGCTCGGGCCGAGCATCGACAGCGTGGTGCCGATGAACGGCATGCGTAACGGACCGGCAACTTGAATCGGGAGCTCGAGTAAGCCCGTGCCGGGCGTCCAATAGGGCCGGCCAATGCGATACGGCGTGACCGGCGCCCTCAGCACGCGCGGCGTGTCCAAGATCGCGCGCGAGCTCTGACCGCTGACTTTCATGCTCAGGAGTCGCGCCGCTTTCGCTGCGTAGTACGGCGGGCATGGAAAAACGGACGAATCGTAGCTCATGCCGCAAGCGGCGACCGCGGCCAAGAGCTCGTCGGTCACGGTGTAGCCAGGCGCGCGAAACCCACTCGGCCGAACACCGAGCTCCGCAGTCAAACGCTGATTGGCGACTTCGATCTGTCGAGATTGCGCCGCTTCTTCGCGAAGCGTGAGGTCGTACAAATGGTCGAGCGAGTGATTGCCGATCTCGTGCCCCGCGGCCACGAGCTGCCGCAATACTTCGACATTCCGTGGCCGCTCGAGGTCACGCCCGACGACGAACAGCGTCAGCGGGAGGTCCAAACCCGATGCAAACGACGCGATGCGAGAGAGAGCCAAGTCGTACACGGCGTGGCTGTCCGCCGCCGAGGTGAGCCCGTGGATCGCGGCATAACAGCCGATTTCATCGAGATCGATCGAGACCGAGCACAGGCGCACCCGCCGCTTATATCAGGCGGGCGGCTCATCGGCCCTAGCAAATGCGCCAAGCTGACGTAGCGTCGGCGCACAAAGCCATGTTCTCCCTGCTCGAGAAGATCGAAGCCAAGAGCGCGCGTGTCGTCGTCGTCGGCATTGGCTACGTTGGCTTACCGCTCGTCTTGGAGCTGGCGCGCGCAGGCTTTCGCTGCACTGGGCTCGACACGGATCCCGAAAAGGTCCGAAAGCTCAACGCCTGTCAGTCCTACATTCCAGATGTCTCGGCGAGCGATCTCGCGCCGTTCGTCCTAGAGAAGAAGCTCGACGCCACCGTCGATCCTGCCGTGTTGCAGCATGCCGACGCGGTGATCGTTTGCGTACCGACGCCGCTCAACAAGACCAAAGACCCCGACATGGGCTTCATCGTCGCGGCCGCGGAGGAGATCGCACGCCATCAACATGAAGGCATGCTCGTCATCCTCGAGTCGACCACCTATCCGGGCACGACCAGCGAGCTGTTGGTTCCGAAACTCACGGCAAACGGGCAGATCCTCGGCCGCTCGGTGTTCGTCGCGTTTTCACCCGAGCGCGTGGACCCGGGCAACCCCGTGTACAAGACGCGCAACACGCCCAAAGTGCTCGGCGGCGCGACGCCGGAGTGCCTGCGAGTCGCGTGCGGCCTCTACTCGCAGATTCTGGACGAAATCGTGCCTGTTTCCTCGACAGAAACTGCAGAAATGGTGAAGCTACTCGAGAACACCTTTCGGGCGGTGAACATCGGGCTCGTGAACGAGATCGCCATGATGAGCCGAAAGCTGGGTGTCGATCCCTTCGAGGTGATCCGCGCCGCAGCTACGAAACCGTTTGGCTTCATGCCTTTTTTTCCGGGTCCAGGCTTGGGCGGACACTGCATCCCGATCGATCCGCTGTATCTATCTTGGAAGGTTCGCACACTGCAGGGTGAGGCGCGCTTCATCGAGCTCGCAGATTCGGTCAACAGCGGCATGCCCGCATATGTCGTCGAGCGGACGACCGACGCACTCAACGACCAAGCCAAACCGCTCCGCGGATCTAAGATCTTGATCTACGGCGTCGCCTACAAACGCGACGTGAACGACTGCCGAGAGTCGCCGGCCTTCGCGATCATGCATGGCCTGCACAAGCGCGGCGCCCGCGTTTCGTATATGGACCCGTACGTGGCTCGACTCGACGCGGACGGCGTCACGCAAGCCAGCATCGACCTCGACACGAACTTCGGCTCGTTCGACGCGGTCGTCGTGGTAACCGACCACTCGGCCCTCGACCGGACGCGCCTCGCGCGGGAAGCGCGCTTGGTGGTCGACACTCGAGACGCCCTGCGCGACGTGGTTTGCGACCGTGCCAAGATTTACGGGCTTTGATCGCCGCAAAATGACGAAAGGCTCGAGCTTTTGGCCCGAGCCTTCGCCAAGAAACGAACAACGCGGACGCGCTGTTCGCTTCAGACGCCGGCCATCTTGGCGACCTCGGTCGCGAAGTCCGGACCGGTGGGCTTTTCGATGCCTTCACCGAGTTGGAAGCGGACGAAGCGGCTCAGGGTCACGTCGGTACCCAGCTCCTTGGCCAAGCCAGCGCGCAACGCCTCGACCGTCTTGTCTGCGTCGAGCACGCTCTGCTGTTCGAGCAGGCAAACCTCTTTGGACCACTTGGCCAGCTTACCTTCGATGATCTTGGGGCGAGCCGCGTCTGGCTTGCCCTCTTCGATCAGCTGCGCATCGAAGATCTCAGCTTGCTTCTGGCGCGCGTCCGCCGGCATCTCGGAGACGTTCAGGTACAAAGGAGCCATGGCAGCGATCTGCATGGCGCTGTCGTCCACGAACTTCTCGAAGCTCGGCGCTTTCGCCGCGGCGTCGCTGCCGGTGCGAACCGCCAAGAGCACGCCAATTTTTCCGCCCATGTGCACGTAGGAATGCACGCGTCCGGCGCCGTCGATTGCCAACCGATCCCAACGACGCACGGTGATGTTTTCGCCCAGCTTGCCGACGAGCGCCGCGCGGTTCTCTTCGATCGTACCGCTGCCGCCCGGGAACGGTTCTGCGCCCAGATCAGCGCCTGCTTTGGCTTTCAGAGCCGCGTCCACGACCTTGTCGGCAAAAGCTTGGAACTCGTCGTTGCGCGCAGCGAAATCCGTCTGGATGTTCACTTCGGCGATCACGCCGATGCGACCGTCTGCGGACACGCGGGTGATCACCAAGCCTTCGCTGGCAACGGCGCCCGCGCGCTTGGCGCTCTTGGCGAGGCCCTTCTTGAGAATGACCTCGACCGCCTTTTCCAGATGCCCTTCAGCTTCGACCAAGGCGGCCTTGCAATCGTTGAGCCCCGCTGCAGTGCGGTCGCGGAGCTCCTTCACCAGCTGCATGTTCACTTGAGCCATGTGCGTACCTCTCAGTTGGCGCCGTGTGGCGCGCGGTCGCCACGAGGCGCGTAGACGATCTGAGCTTCGCTGCCCGGACGCCCACCGCCACCTTGACGGCCGTCCGACTGATTGCTGTCGCGATCACGCGCTTGCTGGAACTCACGCCGACGAGCGGCGCCATACACACAAGCATCGGCGATCGCGCCCGTGATCAAGCGCACCGAGCGAATCGCGTCGTCATTGCCCGGAATGACGTAGTCGACGAGATCTGGATCACAATTGGTGTCGGTGATCGCCACGATTGGAACGTGCAATTTGCGCGCTTCCTGCACGGCGATGGTCTCTTGGGCGGGGTCGATGATGAAGACCGCACTCGGAACCGTGCCCATGCCTTTCAGGCCGCCGATGTACTTCTCGAGCCGCGCGCGCTCCTTCTCGAGC
>DATHOI010000319.1:0-20253 GCA_035485095.1 Polyangiaceae bacterium
AGCGACGGCCTCGTGGCCGCGAAGCCCAATGGCGCGACGCGCAAAGTCGTGCGCCAGGCCGAGCTGGAGCTCGAAGTCGCCGCGCCGAGCGCGGCACAAACGACCATCGAGCGTCTGGCCGAGCAGCACGGTGGCTACGTCGTGAGCGCCGCTCGCGACACCGATCACGAGAGCGCGGTCGATGTGCGCGTCACGCTCGTCGTGCGCGTACCCGAGAACGAGCTCACCGCGACCATCGCGGAGGTGAAGCGGCTCGGACGCGGCGTCGGCTCCGAGCGCATCACGAGCGACGACGTCACGGACGAATACATCGATCTGACCGCGCGCATCACGAGCCAGCAAAAGCTCGAGGAGCAGTACCTGGAGATCCTCAAGCGCGCCGTAACCGTCAAAGACGCGATGGACGTCCAAAAAGAGCTGGCCGATGTCCGCACTGAAATCGAACGGCTACAAGGGCGCCAACATTTGCTGGACCAGGAGAGCGCGTTCTCCACGCTCACGGTGCACCTCGGCACCGCGGTGCCGCAAATCGCCGTTTCACCCGACACTTTCAGAAGTACCTTGCGTCGCTCCTGGTCCGACGCGCTCGCCCTGAGCGCCGACCTAGTCAGCGGCGCGATTCGCCTGTGCGGGTTCTTGATTCCAATCTTGCTCTTACTCGGTGTGCCGAGCGTTCTCGGCGTCTGGCTCATGCTGCGCATCACGCGGCACCTGAGCGCGCGGTCGCGGCAACTTCAGGCCGTGGCAATGGACACCCTCCCGGGTTAACACGGCCCGGCTTACCGGCGTCGCTCGCGGCTCCCGATCACTTGGGATGCGAGAAACGGTCGCTCGTGGGCGCTCCGTAGCTACTTCAGATTCTCGCCACCGACGTATTCGTCGGACCAGTCTTCGCCTTCGAATGGCCAGTACTCTTCGTCGTCGCCGAGGTAACGCGCGGCGTCTAGCGAATCGACGATGGTCTGGGGCAACAGGCCTTGCGAGAGCGCTTCGACTTCGACCTCGAGTGAGCGCTTCTTGCCGAGCACGGTTTCGATGCGACCCAGGCGTGCGCGCCGGAGCAAACGCGACAGGCGGCGGTCGAGGCGAATCAGCGCGTCCTTCGCGAGCGCTAGCTCTTGCGCTTCGACCTGGACGCGGAGCTTCTGAGCGTCGTTGTAGAGCGCGCTGGCACGCTCGCGATCGGCGGCCAACAGACCCGGCAAGTCTTCACCCTTTTGGCCCACTTTGGCGATCGGCGCGGGCAACGCCGCGCGCGCGGCGCGAGCGCGAATCTGCAAGGCTTCGAGCTCCTTCTTCAGCGAGTCGAGATCTCCCGATTGCTTGCCGTTCGAGGCGCGCTCGGCTTCACGCAGGAGCCGTTTGAGCTCGGCGATCTGGCTGTCGATGCGCTCGACCTTGTCTTGATCGCTCTCCGCCAGACCTTGCTCCGATTGCGGGCGCACGGTCTTCGACGACGCCAGCCGCTCGGTCACCTGATCGAGATCGCCCATTGCGCGACGCAGGCCACTTTGTTGATGGTCGAGCTCGGCGAGCCGCCGCGCGGCCCGGCCGTAGGAGGCGTCGACGCGCACCAACGCCCCAAGCGCCCGCGCCGTATCTTCCGAAAAACCTAGGCCCGCGCTGGCTGGATCCGAGCTCGTGCGCACCGCGTCGACCAACTTTTTCATGGCCGTGTCGTCCGTCGTCAGACGCCGAGCGGCGTCGCGCACGGGGTCGTAGCGCAGCAAAAACGCGTTCAACTTCTGATCGGCCGCGGGAAAACGACACGTCGCCAAGTCGATGTACGCATCGAGAATGTACGTCTCGTCCTCGTACGCGTTGTCGACTTTGAGCCGCTTCAGCTCGTCGAGCGATTCGCGCGCCCCCTCATAGTCTTTCGCCTCGTAGCGCGTGGTCGCGGTCTCGTACAAGGCCTCGGGCAAATCATCCGAGTCGTGCGGGACGAGGTAGTAGTAGTAGCGCGCGTCGTCGAAGCGGTACTGCTCGTGCGCGACGCGTCCGAGCCCGAGGCGGGCCAAATCACGCACCTGAAAGAAATCCGTACCGCCGAAGAGTGGGGCTTTTTTCGGGGTTTGTTTGGGGTCGGCGACTTTACAGAACAGCGCCTCGCCCTTTTTGTAGTCCTTGCGCTCGACCGCGATCAGGCCCGACAGATACGTGGCCTGCGCCCAGAAGCGCGATTTTTCGGACACCTTTGCGTAGGCGTCGAGCGCGTCATCGGCTTTGCCTTCACGCTCTGCAACGCGACCCGTGAGGTAACTCACGTCACCGCGGACTTCGTCCGGGGCCGCAGCGTCGACGTTCTTCAGATCCCCGAGCATCAACCGCGGCTCGTCGCTCTCGAGCGCGATGTCCACCAGGCTGTGCACTGCGCGCCGATACCAAATGTCGGTCGGGGCCGCCGAGAGCAATTGCGACAGGTAGCCTCGCGCCGGCTGATACGCGCTGCCGCGCCCCAGTGAATCCCCCAACCAATAGACGCACGCGCGGCCCTCGTCCGAATCCTTGAACGGGTCGAAACGCGGCGATTCCACGATATATACGAGATCACCGATGGCTTCGTCACGGCGACCCGAGCTGATCTTCTCTTCGATCGTACCGAGGTCGTCGCGGAGGCGCTGCAAACTGAGCGGCGCGGTCGCGGCCAGCTTTTGTTTGTCGAGCGCGACTTGATAAGCGCGCATCGTGGCGCCGCGGGTGTCGGTCGAATCCGACGGCGCAGCGGCTGGATTTGCGCTGGCGGCGGGAGCCGTGGTCGCGCTCGCCCCGGCGCCGGGCGTGGGCGGCGCGCCGGGCGTTGGCGGCGCGGCGTCGGCCGTCGCTTTGGGCTTGTCGGCACCGCCTTGAGCCCGCACGGGCGCGCTCAGCGAAACGATGGCGCCTAACGCACACGCGGCAAACGCTGCGCGAAGCGTGAGCATCCGCACTGCCCTCACTTCTGGACCCGCGCGCGCAGGCGAACGCGCAGATCGTATTCGCCGTCTTGATCGCTCGGAAAATCCTTACCCATGTCCGAGCTGTCTTGGATGATCACGTGCGCGTCGACCGTTTTGCTCTCGGGAATGACCACGGAAAAGCGCGAGCTTTGCCAGGTGCGGTATTCCTTGTTGCGCGCGTCGAAGCGCTCGATGTCGATACCGACCACGTGATGGCCGGGCGCCACCGCATGCTCGTACACCGTGCGCTCGTCTTCGGCGATGAAGCGGTCGGGCGCGGTGAAGACCACGCCGTCATCGAGCGTGACGGTGAAGTTGGCGACGCGCGCGTCGCTGCCGCGCGTCTCGACCACGACGCGCACTTTGCTGGCAAAGAGCGTGGTGGTCACCGCTGAAACTCGACTGCGCAGGGCCGCGATGTCACCCAGCAGCTTGTCGTATTCGACGGGGGGCGTCTGCGACCCGCCGTCCGGAAATTCATTGGCCTCCGGATTCAGAGGCGAGAGCTTGGCTTCGGCGGTCGCGGCGGGCTTGGGCGGTGGTCCGCCTAGATCATCGGACGAGCCGTTGCTGGGGACCGCTTCCGGTTTTGCCTCGGGCTTGTCGCTCTTGCCAGCGGGCGCTCGCTCCTCGGGCTCCTTGGCGGCGCGCCTGGGTTGCGCCAAAGCCACGAGTGAGACGAGAGAGAGCAGCAACAGCGGGGCCGCGAAGAGAGCGTACCGAATGCGCATGGGCTCTTCACGCTACCATGCGCACAGGCCAGAAAGAAGCGCGGGCGTCCCCGCGAAACCCTCCGATTTTCAGGTAAATATCCGAAGGTTTCAGCTTCTCGCACCAGAGCGCACATGGCTCATGCACGGGCGCTCTGAGTGAGGTGCTGAGCTCCCCGGAAAAGCTCAGGCCTTCTTGCCCTGATTCGCGACCGCGTTGGCGGCCTTCTCGGCGGCCTCGGGATCACCGAGGTAGTAGCGCGGCTTGATCGGCTTCAAGTCGTCATCCAGCTCGTACACGAGCGGAATGCCGGTCGGAATATTGAGCTCGACGATGTCGCTGTCACTGACGTTGTCCAGATGCTTGACCAGCGCGCGCAAGCTGTTGCCATGCGCGGTCACGAGCACGCGTTCGCCGCGCCGAATGGCGGGCGCAATGTCGCCCTCCCAGAAGGGCAGAAAGCGCGCGACGGTGTCCTTCAAGCATTCGGTAGCCGGCAACTCGGCGGGCGAAAGCTTCGCGTAGCGGCGATCTTTGCCGGGCCAGTATTGGCTCGTTTCTTCCAAGGGCGGCGGCGGAATGTCGTAGCTGCGACGCCAAGTGAGCACCTGTTGGTCGCCGTGGCGCGCCGCGGTCTCCGCCTTGTTCAGGCCCTGCAGCCCGCCGTACATGCGCTCGTTGATGCGCCAACTGCGATGCACGGGGATCCACATCAAGTCGAGCTCCTCGAGCGCGAGCCAGAGCGTCTTGATCGCGCGCTTCAGCACCGACGTGTACGCAACGTCGAAGGTGTAGCCCTCGGCCTTGAGCAGCCGACCGGCGGCGCGCGCCTCCTCCATGCCGACATCACTGAGCGGAACGTCGACCCAACCGGTGAAGCGGTTTTCGTTGTTCCACTGACTCAGACCGTGTCGCAGCAAGACCAGCTTTTTCATGTGAAGTACCATCCATGGGCGGGAAGAACGCGCGTCGCTCGTCCTCGATAATGCAAAATCGCGGCGACGCAAACGAGTTCGCGGGACTCAGCTGTGAAACGGGATGAACAGACTCAGTCCGCCGGTCGCGGTGATGTCGTTCACGACATCTTCGACACCGAGCTCGGCGCGCCTCTGCTGATGCACGGCGTCACGCACGTCCCAACGCAGAGCCAACCACTCCGTCAGATAGAACTTCATGCCGAACCCGCCAGACCCCGTGAGCCCGATGTCACCGGGCTGCGTGATGGCGCCGCCGCCGAGCGCCAAATAGAAGTCATAGCGGCTGATCCCACCGCCCATCCAGCGGACCTTGCCGTACGCCAGTGTCCAGATCAGGTGGCCCATGAAAAACTGCACCGGATTGTCGGGCGATTTGACGATACCAACCAACCCCTGCTGTCGCGCGATGATCGCGTCGAGCAGCTCGAAGTGCTCGCGGGAGCGGAGATAACTTGCCTCGAGCCCCAAATCTTCCGTGAAATGGAAGGTGTACGCGCCGCCGTATGCGGGTGCACCGTCCGACAGATCGCCCGCGAACCAACCACCGAGTGCGGACAGCTCGTGACGCAGAGATTTTTTGATCAGACGAGGCACGACGCCGCGATAGGCGCGCTCTCCAATGAGCTGTTGCTTCAGCGCCTCGTCCACGCACTGCGCGGACGCGCGCGACGGAACAGCAACGAGCACCACGGCACAGAGCAGCAGCGCGAGCAGTTTGGGGACGAGTCTGAATACCAACGCTCCACCGGATATCATAGAAGGCCCCCGTTTCGGCGAAACGTCGGCAAAGATGCCACGAGCGACCGGCCGATTGCTCGGTCTGTAGCTAAAGTCTGCTAGATTCATCGAGAAAATGTCGAGTACGACACGCACGTACTCGAGCCGCGCTAGCCTGACTCTGCTCGATGTCTCGCCGCTCATTCGCAGCCCTCGGCTTGCTGGTAGCCCTCGTGCAGCGGCACGCGGATGCGGACACTTCGCCCGCTGCGGCGGCGCGCTCCGCTGAGTGTGAGCGCGAATCGACGGCGCTCGGACGCAGCGCCTGCGCGCTGAGCGTGTCGTTTGCGGGTCGCGCGGACGGCGCGCTGGTCGTCGCAGCAGCGGCTGCAAGCGATCGGCCCGTCGCGCTGCCGTCAGGCGTCAGCGAGCGGCTCGCAGAGCTCGTCGCGGCACGGCTCGGTTCGGGCGCCCGCGCGATCCCCCAAGCTTTGTCCCTAGCCGATGCTCAGCGTCAAGCGAGCTCGGCGCGTGGCCTCGTGTACCTGACGGTTTCGCTGTTCCGCGATCGCTTGGACGTGAGTGGCGATGCCTTCATGGGTGCCGGGCACTTCTGGCAACGCGTGCGCGCGCCAGGTTTTCACTTGGCGGCTCACGCCTTTGCCACGAGCCCGCTCGATGCCGAGCTGCGCGGACTCTTTCCACCGATTCCACTGGTGATCACGCGGGTCGACAAGGTGGCCCTGCCGGACCATGACATCGTGGCCTTGGCGTGCGGCGACGTGCGGGGCGACGGTTCGAACGAGATCGCGACGCTGGGGCGCCGCAAGATCCAAGTCGGACACCTCGAGCACGGCCATTTTGCAGCGCGCGCGAGCCTGAATTGGGCGGAGCTTTCGAGCATCGCGCCAAGCCCGCTGCGTGAGCCGATTGGCGCCTGCAGCGTGCCGACACCGGGTGAGCTTTGGGTTGGGCTCAGCGATCGCGCCGATACTCTGCAACTGTCCGGCTCGCTCGCCATCGAGCACAAATGGCACGGAATCATGCCCTGGCCAGGCGGAGGCTGCACGCGTCGAACGGGCCTCGGCTACGAGGGCGCCGTCCGAGCATGCCCCGACCCGAGCGCGACACCGTCCGCAGATTTTGCAACCGCGGTCGACGCGTTTGCGAGTCGCACGCTGTCGAATAGCAGTGGCCAAAGCCACACGCTCAAGGTCGCTCGCCCAATCGGCGCGGACAGCGCGCGTGCGCTCGATTCACTGCACGCGGAGATCGATATCCCCGGTGTTGGCGCGCAGCTCGCGCTCGGGGATCTAGACGAAGATGGGCTGCCCGAAATCGTGAGCTCGTCACCAAGCCTCGATCGCCACGCGGACCAACTGGTCGTGCGCACGCTCAATGACAATGGCCAACTCCGAGAACGTCTACGCATCTCGGTACCAAGCGGCATCGACGCACTGGCGATCTGTCCGGGTGATGGTCGCAGCATGGCGCCCGTCGTGGCCGCGACTGGCGACGGCATTTGGGTCATCCGGTGAAGCTCGCGCGCCGCGCGTTTCTGGCCGCCCTTTGCAGCAGCGCATCCGCACGAGCCTTGGGGCGCAGCCCGTTTGCCGGCACATTGAGGCTGCGCTTACCGCTGTTCTTCGGGGGGCTCGATCCGCATGCGCTGGACGACCCGCTCTCGGCGCTGTTCGCGCCGGCCATTGCCGATTCGCTGTTCGCGTTCGACACGAACGGCAAGCCCTACCCCGCGCTCGCCAGCGCTCTACCCGAGCGCACCGCGAAGGGCACGCGGCTCAGTCTGCGCCCCGAGCTCGTCACGGCGCGTGGCAAGGCACTCTCGGCGAGCGATGTCGTGTTCTCTTTCAAACGTGCGCAAGCATCCGGCGGCGCCGCCGTGCTCCGCTCGTTTCACACGCCGAGCGTAGACGACAAAGATCCGTTGTCGGTGATCCTTCCGGACGCCGATCCCGAAGCCGTCGCGCGCGCGCTCGCGAATCCCTTGACGGCACTGGTACCGCGCGGCTTTTCTCCACTCCGGCCCGACGGGACCGGCGCGTTCAGCGCGCAGTTTCAGCAATCCTCGCTCACGCTCACGCGAAATGAGCGGGCCGCTCGCGGCGCGGCCTTCCTCGACCGCATCGAGGTCAGCGCAGCGAGTGATTTAGCCGACGCCCTGCGCGCGTTCGAGGCCGCCTCCGTCGACGTGGGCTGGCTAGGCAACGGCTTGTATCGCGCGAGGGCCGGTGCGCGCCCGCTCGAAGGGCCTGTTTATGGCTGGATCGTGCTGCGCACCGGACTCGACGCCAAAGCTTGGGGCGCGCCGGGTATCGCTCAGCAACTCTGTTCGGCGTTGCCCGCCGACGCCCTTTCGCACTTCGGTGTGCGCGCGTTGTCGCATGGCGAGCCCGGGGTACGCTGGGGCGGCGGGCCGAGCGCGCTGCTCGTCTGTGATGACGCACCCTACCTGCTCGAGCTCGGACGCGCGCTCGAGCCATTGCTCGGCGCTCCTGGCAATGAAGTGCACGCCGCACCGACCGCGCGCTCGGCCTGGCTCGACGCGCGGCGCTCTCGTCGCTTCGGTTTGATGCTCGATTTCGTGCGCGCCGCAGACACCGATCCGACGCAGGCGGCTCTGACGCTGCTCGCAGCAGTGGACCCCGCGCTCGCCAAACGACCGCCGCGCAACCTCTCCACGCTGAACGACCTCACACGCACACTCACGCTCGGCGTTCTGGGCGAGGTGCGCGTTTCCGGCTCGCGCATGCCCGAGTTCGAAGCCCTCGAAACCTGGCAACTGGGCGCGGTGTGGTCGAACAGCGCCAAGGAGTGACCGGATTTGCCTGCGAAGCATCGAGTACCTGACGCGCCGCTTCAAGGTCACTTGCCCTAGCGAGACGCGCGGCTTCACGGCCGCCTGCTACCGCGACGCAAGATCTGATGTTTAAGGTTAAACTTCAGATCTGGAACGAAACAGGTGCAGCCGACGCCGGTCGCATTCGAAATCCAGGCCACAAATAGCCTCGCGCGGTTTCGAGATCCGGCTGCCCAGCTCACTGCGGAAGTTTGGTCGGCACCGGCATTTTTCCGCCCTTTCGCAGATAATCGACGACCACTTGGGTCAATCGATCGTCGGCTTTGACGCAGCTCAGGCTGACATCGCCGCTCACTGCACCCTTGCATTCCTTGCGCCGAGTTTGGACCGCTGTGTTGATGGTCTTATCCTCGCGCAACGCGGCCTGCACGTTGTCGTCCAAGAAGCGCCATTCCACTTTCGCGCATTTGGGCGCGGGCGGCTTATCGAGGGTCACTTCTTCTTTCGCCAGCGTCACACACGAGCCGTTCCAACGCATCGCCATGTAGCCGCCGCCCGCGCCGCTCACCTGCATCGCGTTCTTGTCGACACCGCGCTCTGCGAGGAGCAACACCTCCTCGTCGAATTCGAGGTAGTCGTTATCGGACGCGCCCCCCTCGGCGTTCCAAGCTTGCGTTTTGCGCGTCAGATAGGCGCGCGTGAACGGAAAACCATTGCCGAAAAAATACAGCGCGATCGACGGGTAGTGATCATTGCACATGCGCTTGGTAAACTTCGGATCCGGCATGCACAAACGCCCCGACTTGTTGCATTCGGTCGGAATCGTCGTCGCCGCTGGGGCGGCTGCCTCTGGCTTCGGCGCGTCCGAGCTCGGAGCCGCCGCGCTTTCAGCGGGCGCGGCGGTCGGCGTGGGGTTCGTTGCTTCTTCAGCCTTGGGCGCCTGAGCTCCGCCGCAGGCGGCCAGCAAAAACACGACCAAAAACGACGCACGATTCATGCGCGCGCTTCTATCATGAAACGCGCGGCGTCAGGCAGGTTCGTGCTGCGAAATCCGTGCACAAGCGGCAAGACTACTGAATCACTCGCCCGAGCGACTCGCTTGCCCAAGCGAGCTCGAGCTAACAGACGACGTCGTGGCCAGTGAGCTCTGGCCCGGGTCGCTGCACTTGTTCACGTCTGGCGGACAAGTGAGCTTCACTGCGTCGTTCGATTGTTGGTCGAAGCTTTGGTCGAAGCGAGCGAGCCAGGCATCGCCGTCGAATAGGCCGATATGAGTGTGCTGAGCGTCGAAGTCCAGGCCCGCGGAAACCGCTTGAAATCCAGCCAATTTGAGCAAGAGCGCACCCTGAAAGCCGTCGGGCACGCTCTGCAGTCGACCGCGCGCGACCGCTGGACCACCGCTCAAATCCACGAGGTGAATGTCGGTCAGCCGGCAACGCCGTGCGAGCGAGCCCGTCACCGAGAGTCCGCGCAACGGAAACGCGCTCGGGATCCATTTCGGCAGCGAGCCCTCAGAGGCGAGCACCGCGAGCCCCGGCGTCGCGTCGCGCAGCCGCGCGCGAAATGTGCCTCCGAGCTCCAGATTCTGCGCGGCGTGGCCGTACAGCGAATCGATTTGCACGTCCGCCCACCATTTGGAAATTGGATCGGGCGCATTGGGCAATGCCACGTTGCGCAGGTGAACCGCGCCGGAACCATGAGCCGTGCGCGCCGCGAGGTCCAATGCGTCGAGCTTGAAGCTCGCCAGCAAATCGGTACGGAGGTGGGTTTCGCCGATGCGACCTTGCGCGTGCTCCGCGCTGGCGTTCGCGGTAGCCGACAATTTGCCGCCTTTCCGCGACAATCTTGCGGCGATGTCCAGCTTCGGGGCGAGCGCGGACCAACCCGTTTTCGCACCGTCCCCGCTTTGAATCGCCGCGTTGCGGAAGCTCAAATCCAGTGTGCCTTCGCCGTCACGGGCCAGCAAACCTTGCTCGAAATTCGCCGCGATACCGATGTCCGCGCGGGTCGTGAAATCTCCCCAACTGAGCTCGGTCTGCCCGAGCTCACCCTTGAGCGAAACGTCCGTCGTGCCGCGTTCCAGGAGCTTCGCCGAAGCGTCGAGATCGAGGACTTGTACGCGCGACCAAGCGCAATTCGCGTTTTGCGTCGTGTCTCCGACCGTCACCCCGGTCGACGATAGCTTGGCCTCGACTTGTCCGCGATGCAGCGCGAGGTCGAGCGCGCCAAGCTGTACGTCCAGCGCCGAGCGACCTGAAAAGCGCAGATTGGCCGCATCGATCTGCCAATCAGCCGGCGAAAGCGAGAATTTTCCGCTGAGCGCGCCCCGGGCGTCACTCCGCAATGCCGCGTGAACTGTCACGCGCGGCGTGGCTGCGGTCTTCACCGGCTGAGTGCCAAACCGAGCCAGCGGCTCGAGCAGCGTGGCCTCTAAATCAAGCCGTTTTTCTGGCTTATTTTTGATTTGGGCGAGCGTGCCTCGGGTCGTGACGGCAGTCGTTAACCGCGCGCCGCGGCCTTCGACAATCAGCGCCGGGGCTTGTGCGCTGAAGTGCGTGAGTTGCGTGCCGTCGGCGCGTTCCTCGGAATCCGCGAGCGCGGTCAGCTGTGGCGCGCGCAGCGTCGTGCCCGACGTGGTCGCGCCAAGCCTCGAGAGCCACGCTTGCCCGTGCAGCTGCTGGCCCTGGTCGTCGCGCTCGGCCGTCACCCGAGCGCGCAGCCCGGCCAGCTCGAGCTGGCCTTTATCCAGCTCTGCGCGCATCGAGCGCCCAGTAATGTCGGCGCTCAGCGAACCAGTCATCCGCTTCGGATCGGCGCGAGTCAGCGAAACGGAAACCGTGCCGGCATAGCGTACGCGCTTCGAGCCGAGCGAGGCTCCAATGCCATCGGTTTCGAGCAGCGCTTGGCCGTCCAGCGAAGAATCCGCGTAGCGCCCACGAGCGAGCAGCGACGCGCCGCCGCCCGAAAACGCGAACCCGTTGCCGCCGAGCCAGCGATTGAGCCAGCGCGAGTCGACGAGCGCGAGTCGCGCTTCGTCAAGACGCGTCTCTTTTAGCTGAAAATCACGCGCCACGTCGCGGTTGTCGCTGACCACGGTGAGCGAAGCGTGCTCGACGCGCGGCGGATAGCCGAGCGCTGTGGCTTCGCGCACGGTGCCTCCGTCAATCGACAAAGTGGCCTGGCTCGCGGAGTCTCCCTCCGTGCCGGCGTGAAGCTCGACGCGGTCCGCGTCCAATTCGAGCTCTGGCGTGCGTAGCTGAAGACCGCGCTGACGGATCAACACGCGACTCTGCGGGGTGAATACGCCGTGCTGCGTTGCAACGTCCATCTCGAACGAGCCACCAGCCGACGAGACTCGAGGGTCGTTGTCTCCCGCGAAGAGCGAGTATACTTGAGGATCCAGCTCAGACGAGGCGAGTCGAACGTGCGCGGAGATGTAGCGAAACACGGCCATGCCTTGTGGCACGCGCACGTCGAACGGATGCACCGTGCATTCGATCTGCCCGTGCAAGCCTTGCGCAACCCGATAACCAGCGGCTGACAGCAGCCCAGGCTCGAGCTCCAGCGACGCGGGGCCAACCCACAACCGGCGCGCCGGCTTGAGCTCGAATTGGCCGCGCGCGCGACCCCTGCCCCGATACCGAAATGCCTGCACCCAGGCCTCTTTCACGGCGACGTCGACGTCGTCCAAGTGAATCGTCCAGAGGTTGTATTTTGCGTCGGAAATCGGCGCTTCAGGGACGTACGCCTCGAACACCGCGGGCGCGATGAACTCCGGAATCGGTGCGAAGGCGCCCACCGCCGGCTCGTTCTTCGACCAGGGATCGACGCGGTGCCGCATGCGGAAGGACAGCCCTTCACCGCGCAAGTGCGAACCGTGAAAGGTGAGGTGCACGAGCTCGCTCAAGTGAACGACCAGGAACGCCCGGTCGACCTCGATTGCGAACTGTAAATTATGATCTTGAAAGGTGACACGCACCTTGCGGACGTGCACGCGCTCGGGAATGATGCTCCAACCGCTTTCGACGGTCGCTCGGACTTGGCTCGTGCCGTTGAACGCGAGCGGCAACAGGTTGCAGTTTAGAAATACGTTCGCTCCCACGAGGTACACGAGCTCGAGAGCCAGCAGCGCCCAGCCCAAGATTTTCAGAGCGCGCACGATGTCGCGACCGGCGCGCGACGTTGGGGTCCGGTTGATGCGGTCGAGCGTGTTGCGCCAAGAGCTCACCCCTTGCGCAATGCACGAGTCGGGCCGGCGTTCTTGTCGGATTCGAACGCTAGATTAGCGGGATTTACCGGGATTTCCGCAGTGGCAAATTGGCACGTTGGGGCGCTCGGGCAAAGCAGCGGGTACGCGCGCCGAGCACGCTACGCCTTCAGGCTGCGGTATAAATCGGCAGTCTGCTTCGCGATCGCCGACCAGCTAAACGTGGCTTCGACCCGTGCGCGCCCGGCCTTACCGAGCTCACGCGCACGCTCAGGGGACGCGCACAGCTCATTGACACGCGCCGCGAACGCGCGCGCAAATGCATCGCGATCCTTCGGCGCGCCCATGGGTGTGCCGTCCGGTTCGAAGTGCACCAAGTAACCCGTCCTGCCGTCTTGCACGACCTCGGGGATGCCGCCGACCGCGGACGCCACCACCGGCGCACCGCAGGCCATGGCCTCCAAATTCACGATTCCGAAGGGCTCGTAAATGGACGGACAAGCGAACACCGTGGCGTGGCTCAAGATCTGAATCAAATCCGGACGCGCCATCATCTTGCCGATCCAACGCACTGGCCCGCGCGCGCGTTCGAGCTCGGCAACGAGGCCACGCACCTCGACGTCCATTTCCTTGGTGTCCGCCTCACCAGCGCACAGCACTAGCTCGACCTCGGGCGCGAAATAGCGGGCCGCCTCCAGCAGGTGAACGATGCCCTTTTGGCGTGTCACGCGGCCCACGAACACGACGTACGGCCGTTTGGGATCGATGCCCTCGCGGATGAGCACGTCCGTCCTCGGATCGCGCTGGAATTGCGTGGGGTCGATACCATTGTAGATGATGTGCACGCGCGCCGGGTCGACCCGCGGGTAAGCGCGCAGAATGTCCGCGCGCATGCCTGCGGAGACCGCGATCACGGCGTCCGCCGCCTCGATCGAAGTGCGTTCGCAGAAGCTGGAGAGCGCATAGCCACCACCGAGCTGCTCGGCTTTCCAGGGTCGCAGCGGCTCCAAGCTGTGCGAGGTCATGACGTGCGGCACGCCGTACATCAACTTTGCCAAATGACCGGCAAAGTTCGCGTACCAGGTGTGCGTGTGCACGAGCTCCGCGCCGCGCACCGCCTTGGCCAGCAGCAGATCGACCGACAGCGTGCGCAGAGCCGCCAGCTCGGGCGCATCGCCGTCCAATAATCCCCAAGGCTTATACGTGCCGGCCACTTCGGGCGCCGTACGCGGTTCGCCAAAACAGTGCACGGCGAGCTCCACGAGCGGCGCGAGCTCACGCGCCAAATACTCCACGTGTACGCCAGCCCCGCCATAGACCTCAGGTGGGTACTCTCGACTCAGAAGTGCTATTTTCAAGGTGATTTTCGCTCGTTACAACCGGACTGGGTCGTCTTTACCGACCACGACGATACCGTTGTCGCTGAAGGTGAAGCCTCGCGCGCGGTCCTCCTCGGCATTCACGCCGATGCGCGCGCCCGGCGGCACCTTGACGTTCTTGTCCAGGATGGCGCGCCGAATGACGGCGCCGCGGCCGACGTCGACGCCGTGCAAGAGCACGGAGTCCTCGACCATGGCTCGTGAGTGAATCGAAACACCCGGCGACAGAATCGAGCGGCGCACGGTGGCACCGGAAACGATCACGCCAGCCGCGACCATCGAATCGATGGCGAGCCCGCGCCGCTCGTCTTCGTCGAACACGAATTTTGCCGGCGGCAGCGCGCCGAGCGAGGAATGAATCGGCCACTCCTGGTTGTACAAGTTGAAGACTGGGTGCACGCTGATGAGATCCATCTGCGCCTCGTAGTAGGCGTCGAGCGTGCCCACGTCGCGCCAGTAGCCCGCGTCGCGCTCGGTCGCACCCGGCACGCGGTTCTTGTTGAAATCATAGACCGCGGCGTCACCCGTCTCGACCAGGCCGGTGATGATATTGCCGCCCATGTCGTGGGCGCTGTCTTTGTTCTCGGCGTCCGCGTGTACGGCGTCGACGAGCGCTTTCGTGTTGAACACGTAGTTGCCCATGGACGCGAAGACGTGCGCCGGGTCATCCGGTAACCCCACGGCATTTTGCGGTTTTTCTCGAAAGCTCGCGATGCGATTGTTGGCCCCGGGGATGATCACGCCAAAACGCGAGGCCTCTTCCTTGGGCACGCGAATGGCCGCGACTGTCACGCTCGCCCCGGATTCGATGTGCGCGTCGATGATCTGCTCCGGATCCATGCGGTAGATGTGATCGGCACCGAATACGCAGATGTAGTCCGGATTCTCGTCCGCGATCAGATTCAGGTTTTGGTAGATGGCGTCGGCCGAGCCCTCGAACCAACGCGGGCCGAGCCGCATTTGCGCCGGCACCGTCATCACGAAGTTGTTGAACAACGGCGACATGCGCCAGGTCTGGGCGATGTGGCGGTCGAGGCTGTGGCTCTTGTACTGCGTGAGCACGGCGATCCGCAGGTAGCGGCCATTGACTAGATTGCTCAGCGCAAAGTCGATGATGCGGTAGTTCGCGCCAAACGGTACGGCGGGCTTCGCCCGATCACGCGTGAGCGGCCAGAGCCGCTTTCCTTCACCACCAGCGAGAACAACTCCGAGCACGTGCGGGCGTTTGGCCATACGGCAAAAATCCTAGCCGGAAGGTTCCTCCAACTGAAAGAGGTTTCTGGTTCGCTGCGCACCGTGCACACAAAAAGCCGAAACCACCGGGGCAGGTTTTTGACTGCCGCGGTGGTCTCTGACCGCGCGCGTCGAGCTGCTCGACGCGCTACACGCTGAATTTAGCGCTCTTCAGTTGCCCGCTGTGCCGCCGCTGCCGGCCGCTGCGCCACCGGTGCCGGCGGCCGCTGACGCGCCACCCGCGCTGGCGCCACCCGCGCTGGCGCCACCCGCAGAGCTGGCGCCACCTGAGCCGCTCAGGCCGACGCTCGTGGCACCCATCGGAACGAACGCGAGCTCGTCGATCCAAATGTCGAACGAGGCGGACGCGAACGGCTGGCCCGCGGCATTCATCGTGCCGCCCGAGGGGCCGCTCGCGTTGAACACGATGTCACGCACGCGGTCAGGCCCGAATGGGGCTTCCGTCGGGAGGTAGCTCGGCGCCTGCAGATCACCCCAAGCGATGGTGTATTGCTTCCAATCCGGGGTCAGGTCGATCGTGGCACGCTGACGCGCGTAGCAATTCGGGTCCGGCGGCATGAGCGACGGGGAGTCGTTGCAGAATCCGCCGTTCTCGGTGGGGATGTACTCCGGGTTACCAACCAAGACGAGCAGCTTGTTGGTGCCTTCGAACACGGTGCTGGTGCCCTTCGCGTAGAAGGTGATACCGCCGTATTTCGAGGCGTCGAACGGGCAGCCATTGGACAACTCCGCGGCTAGCGCGGAGCCCCAAGCCGTCAGATTCATGCCGGTGAAGTGCAGCGCCATCGCCGTGTTATTCGCGCCGGGGGCAACCGGTGTGACCGCCTGCGTGTCTGTGGTGGAGCCGGTGAGGCCCGACACGGTACCCGAATCCGCGCCCTTCGAGAGATCCCAGTAGCCGGAAGCAGCCATGACGCTGATGTCGCTGCCTAGCTTGAACTTCGACGTACCGTCGTCCATGTTGTCGATCACGTCGGTGGTGCCGTCACCCTGCGGGTAGGGGCACTTGCAGACCGTCGTGGGACAGCAGGTCTGGGAGGGGTCACAGGCCGTCGCCGCGCTGCCACCGCTGCCGCTGCCAGCACTGGCCACGCTCGAACCACCCGTGGAGGAGCTGGTCCCCGCGGTGCTCGAACTGCCGCCCGTGGTCGCGTTACCGCTGCCGCCGGTCGCGCGACTGTCGTCGCCACTGCCACCACAAGCCGTTCCAAAAGCCGCCGCGCCGGAGAGCAGCACGGCAACCGCCCAGAAATTCGATTTTGAAGAGGTCCGCATGGCTCAACAGATCACCTCAGCGAGCATTCAAGTCAATGTATGGAATGGATTCAAACATACATCTGATGATTTCCGAACATGCTCAATTTGCACATTCGTTCCGAACGATTTGCGCATCACAAGTCGGCTTTTACGGCTGAAAAAAGGCAGATCCCGAGCAGCCCTCGGCGCAGCACGCGCACGGTTCTGCGCACACGCGCACACCCGAGAACGCGATCCACCGAATACAAAAGCGACACCAGGGGAGTAAGAAGTCACCGACCGAATCGAGCGCATCGCGCAAGCATCAGCAGCTTGCACGCGCCAACCCAGTCGACCATCGCGAGTCCGCAGCTGGCGACGGACGCGGTCCTAGTCTGCCCCGTCGGCGTGTGGGCTGAGGCAATTTGCCGGAGTAAACGCCGGAATTGCGCGCGTTTAGCAGTGCGTAGCTTGGCATGGCGCGTGAACTGTCGTGAGCTGAAGCTGAGCCGTGTCGCTCGAGGAGGCTACCCATGTCCATGCGAAAAATTCTGGTGCCCACCGATTTCTCAGCTTGCTCCACACGGGCCCTGGCCGAAGCTCAACTGTTTGCCTCGGCGTTCGGGGCGAGCATTGACCTCATGTACGTCTGGTCCGCGCCCGCACTGGTCGCTCCGGAAGCCGTGATCTCCGGCGTCGGCATCAACGAGCAGCCACTCTTGGCGTGGATCCGCCAGAACGCGAGCGAACAGCTCGAGAAATTCGAGACCGCGGCAGAGCAGGCCGGCATTGCCGTGCACGACTCGATCTGCGAGTCAGGTGACCCCGCGACGGCGATCGTCGAACGGGCCGCGAGTGGTGGCTACGATTTGCTCGTGTTGGGCACGCACGGTCGCACGGGCCTGTCGCACCTGCTCGTGGGCAGCGTCGCGGAAAAGGTGATGCGTCGCGCACCGTGCCCAGTGCTGACCGTGCGCGATACCGCAGTTACGGCCTAGCAAGGTTTCGAAGAGAGCGATCGAGCCCTCACCTACATTGGCGCCGCCTGGTCCGAGGCCGTAGCCCTCCCCGGAAACAGGCCTCGAAATGCACGGGGTTTGTGCGCTCAGAATGATGGCACTAGACTCGTGCGTTGCGGTGCACGCCGCTCTTCTCGCGTCGAGGCTGACTGAATGCGTCACGGATTGAATCTCAGAGGCTGGCTGGTTCGTTCGGGTTTGATTTTATGCGCGGCAAGTGCGCTGTGCAGCTTGCCGAGCGCGGCACGCGCGCAGGGGCCAGCCGACACCGACAGCATCAAGCTCGCGCGCGAACAATTCAATCAGGCGCTCTCGCTTCAGACCGGTGGCGATTGGGCCGGCGCGCTGGCGCTGCTGAAGGAAGTCGCTGCCGTCAAACCCACACCGCAAGTTCGCTTCAACATCGCGATCTGCGAAGAGCGCCTCGGGCGTTTGGTGGCCGCCCTGGGCGACTACGAGCTCGCAGCCTCTGACGCGCAAGCCGAAAAGTCCGACCAAGTCGGGCAAGAAGTCGACGCGCGTCTGGAAGCGCTCAAGGCGCGCGTGCCGCGCGTGGTCGTGCAGCGCAGCGACGGCGCGGATGCGGCAACGATCTCGCTCGACGGCGTGTCGCTGGGCGACTCGGTACTCAACGTTCCGCTGCCCGCAGACCCTGGTCCGCACGTGGTCGAAGCCAAAGCGCTCGGTTTCCGTCCGTTCAAACAAGCATTCCGCGTCGCCGAACAGCAGACCGCGACGATTCAAGTGAAGCTCGAGGCCGAGCCCGCCAAAGTCGAGCCGAGCACTCAGCCGCAAGTGCGCCCAGCGTCACAGAGCGCGCGCACCGCGGGCTTCGTCGTGGGCGGCGTGGGCATCGCCAGCTTGATCGCCTCCGGCACGCTGTTCTATCTGCGGCAGACGACGATCAGTGATCTGGACAAGCAGTGCGGAGCGAATCGCCAGGCGTGTCCGGACAGCGCGCACAACACCGTGGACCGCGGCAAATTGTACACGACGCTCGGCGACGTGACGCTCGGGGTCGGGGCGGTGGGGCTCGGCATCGGGGCCGCGCTGGTCATCGCGGGCGGGCACTCGTCAGAGCAACCGAGCGTCGCGATAGCGCCGGGCGCAGCCAACGCCGACGCCGGCGCGACACTATTCGGGCGCTTCTAAAAGCCTGGATTCCGAATCGGTGACACGAACGTGGTGCCGCGCGGCTTCACGGGCGCAGCGCTGTCTGCGGGCTTCACGGGTTTGACCGCGGCGTGATGCGCTGGCGCGCGCTGCGCGGCGGCGTGCGGAACGGGTTCTGCGACCGAGTCACTGGGAGCCGGAGGCAATGTCTCGAGCGGCTTGACCGCGGGCTCGTCCGTCGCCGTCGGTAGGGGCTCGCGTGTCACGGTGATTGGAGCGGGAGCTGTGGGCTGCGCGCTGACGACCGAGCTCGACGGCGGCACGCGGCGACTCAAGAGCAACGCGACGATCGCACCCACGGCGATCACCAGCGCCGCAGACAAGGCCACGCTGAGCGCACTGCGCCGCGGCGCGCGCCGACTATCCCGCGGCAATGCAATCGCTTCGCGCGTGGTCGCGCCGGGCAAAGAGGTGTGCCCCTCGGCGCTGGGCGTCATCTCGCGGCTGGAGACCAAGCCTTCGAGCACGGTCGCCGGCTCGTCCGGCGGCGCGTCGGGATCGCTGAGGCGCGGCGTGGATTTGCCCGCTTCACGCCGATCGGCAGCCTCCAGCGCGCCCTTGATCGCGATTTTACGTTTCTCCAAGCGGTCGGGCAAAAGCGCACGCAAAAACTCCGCGACCTCTTCGTCCGTGCTGGGGCGCATCGAAGGCGGTAGCGCGCGCGTCAGACCAATCAACATGTCGTTGGCGGTCGGGTAGCGCTTCGACGCGTCCTTCGCGAGTGACTGCATGACCACTGCTTCGAGCCCCGCGGGATAGCCCGGGACGATCGAGCTCGGCGGAGTCACCAGCTCGTCCGAGCTGATACGACGAATGGTTTGTGCTTGATCGTCGCCGCGGAACGGATGCGTGCCGGTGGTCATCATGTACAGCAAGATGCCCATCGCGAACACGTCGGTGCGGCGATCGATGCGTTCACCACGCAGCTGCTCGGGCGACATGTACGCGATCTTGCCCTTGAGTTGGCCGGCTTCGGTCTCGTTCGACGCGCGGCTCGTGGCTTTGGCGACCCCGAAATCAACGACCTTTACCACGCCCTCATAGGTCAAGAGCACGTTCTGCGGCGACACGTCACGGTGCACGAGGCCCACCAAAGTGCCGTTTTCATCGCGCAATTCGTGGGCAGCGTGCAGTCCGCGGCAGGCTTGCGCGGCGATGCTGACGGCGATGGCGAGCGGGATGCCGCCGCGCGTCGCGGCGTATTTCATGATGATGTTGAGTGGCTCGCCGTCCACCCACTCCATCACCAAGTACAGGATTCGGTCGACCTCGCCGAGATCCATGATCTCGATCACGTGCGGGTGCCGCACCTGCGAAGCCAACGAGGCCTCGTCCAAGAACATGCGCTCGAAATGCGGGTCGTCGACCAAGCCGGGCAGCATGGTCTTGATCGCGACCATCTTCTGAAAGCCCCGCGTACCGCGGAGACGCGCTGCCCACACGCTCGCCATACCGCCTTTGGCGATGGGAAGCAGAAGCTCGTAGCGCCCGAGCACTTGGCCGGCAGAGAGGTCGTCGAGCATCGGTCTCTAGAGTTCCGCGACCCTACCATAGCTCCCCTGGCCGAGCGCCGCCCTCAAACCCCAGAAAACTGTGGTGAAACCGGGCAATATGCGGCTTCGGCCGCGTGTTTTGTGGGGCGCCGTTTAGGCTCAGTGTGTGCGCGCCTGCTCGCCTGCAAAAACGCGCACCCCATCACCTTCGGGGAGGTGGCGGAGCGCGAGCACGGAACGCGCATCGGCAACACCGGCCAGCACCGGAGAGGTGGTGGTGAGAATCCACTGCGCTTCGGGCAACGCGGCGCGCAGAGCGGGCAGCAGTTT
>DATHOI010000320.1:0-6952 GCA_035485095.1 Polyangiaceae bacterium
GGTCAAAGAATACGTAGCCGAAGCCCGCACAGTATAATCAATTGGAGGTAGAGACCCGTGGCACCTAAAAACATCCCTGAAAATACCTTGATCGTCGTCCCGCCCGACCTTCCCGCCGGCGGGAAGGTCCAACTCTACGCGATTCCTTACGATGTCTATACCGACAAGAAGTACCTGATGGAGCCCGCGGAAGCAGGCGTCGTCCGCGAACTCGTAAAGTACGGCGCAGCGCTCGCCTACATGCCTTCGTCAGGTATCGGTATCGGGACCATGTGCTACCTCGCGAATCTACGGAGCCTTCGCACTTGAGGAGTCGGGCCTGGTAGCGGTCAACTACTCCCCAACCAGTCATCGCAGCGTCCCGCCTGCTGTGACGGTGGCGCGCGCGCGCGCGTTGATGCCCCAATTGGGCATCACGCGCGTGGCGAACGTCACGGGTCTGGACACCATCGGTATCCCGGTGGTCATGGTGTGCCGCCCGAATTCGCGCTCGCTCGCGGTTTCGCAAGGCAAGGGTATCGATCTCGATTCGGCCAAAGCCTCCGGGCTGATGGAATCGATCGAGCTCTTTCACGCCGAGCGCATCGCGCGCCCCGTCATACTGTCCACACTGGAGGATCTACTCCAGCACTCGGCTGCGGTGGATGTCGCACGTTTGCCGCGGTTGGCACTCGGTGCGTTCGACCATCGTCGCAGGCTACCGTGGATTGCTGCGGTCGATCTCGCGCACGAAACGACGAAATACGTGCCGTACGAAATGGTCCACACGAATTACACCTTGCCCCTTCCCGAGGGCAGCGGTTGCTTCGTGATGAGTTCGAACGGGCTCGCTTCCGGCAACGACAAGACCGAGGCTACGGTTCACGCACTGTGCGAGCTAATCGAGCGCGATGCAAATTGCCTATGGTTCGAATGCTCGCCGGAAGAGCGGGCGCAAACCCGTGTGGACCAAGGTTCGATCGACGATCCGGTGTGCTGCGAGCTGCTCGAGGCCTTCGACCGGGCTGGAGTTGCCGTCGGTATCTGGGAAACGACGACAGACATCGGCATTCCGAGCTTCTTCGCGCTGGTGGTGGAGCGCCGGCACGATCGCTTGCGATTGCTCTACCCGACCCACGGCATGGGCTGTCATCCAGTACGCGCGATCGCGCTTTCGCGCGCGTTGACTGAAGCTGCGCAGTCTCGCCTCACGCTGATCTCCGGCAGTCGCGATGACGTGAGCCGCGAGAGGTACCGCACGCAGCAAAGCGCTACCGCCTGGGACCAGGCGCAGGAGTTGCTTCGTGACCGCAGCTCGCGCGCGTTTCGGGACGCGCCGAGTTTCCCCGAAGCGACCCAGGCACTGCTCATCGAGCGACTCGAAGCGGTGGGCTTGTCCGAGGTCGCCGTCGTCGATCTGTCGGATGCGCGCTGGGGAATAGCCGTAGTTCGCGCCATCGTTCCTGGCCTGGAGCCGCCGCATGATTCGCCGCGGAGCTCTCGCGGTGAGCGCTTCCACGCTCGGCTTCGCGCGCGAGGTAACGGGTCATGACCGAGATCGTCGTCTTCGTCGGGCCGACGATCCCGGTCGCAGAAGCGCGGTCGTTGCTCGAAGCGACGTTCTTGCCGCCGGCCCAGCAGGGCGACGTGTATCGGACCGCGCTGCGCGGTCCGCGTGCGATTGCCATCATCGACGGCACGTTCGAAGCGGGCCCGGCCGTTTGGCACAAGGAGATTCTGTGGGCGCTCTCGCAGGGGATCCACGTGTTTGGTGCGTCAAGCATGGGCGCGTTGCGCGCCGCCGAGCTCGCGGATTTCGGCATGCAAGGCGTCGGCGAAATCTATTGCGCATTCCGCGAAGGTCGTCTGGAAGATGACGACGAGGTTGCGGTCGCTCACCAGGACGCCGGCACGCAGTTTCGCCCCGTCTCGGAAGCGATGGTCAACATCCGCGCGACGTTGCGCGCCGCGGCGCGAGCCGGCGCGCTGGACGCGTACAGCGCTGAAAAGCTCGAGCAGATCGCCAAATCCACGTTCTACGCCGAACGTAGCTATCCCGCCCTGCTTTCCGCTGGACGCGCCGCCGGGCTCGGCGCGGCTCGCCTGGCCTCTCTTGCCGCGTTCGTTGAGCGGCAACGCATCGATCAAAAGCGTCTCGACGCGCGCGCACTGCTCGACCAGCTTCGCGTCGCCGATCTCTCCGAACCAGTTCGCGTGCCTTGGCACTTCGAACGCACAGAAGCTTGGGATCTGTTCTTGCTCGATAGCGAGACTGCTGGCGGCTCTGGCGAGGCCTCGCTGCTGCTTGAGGAGGTGCGGCTGCACCCGCAGATTTTGCCACTGGTCCGGAGGGGCGCCTTACTGCGCGCGCTGGCGGAAGCCGAGGCGCGGCGCTCCGGGCGACAGACGAGCCAAGAAATGTTGGATGACGCGGAAGCCCGGTTCCGCGCGCCGCGTCAACTCTTCAGCGCGGATTCGATGAGCGCTTGGCTCGGCGACGAGGATCTGACTCTGAAACGCTTCCGACAGTTCTTGAAGAGCGACGTGGAGCTCGACTGGCTCGACACGCTGCATCGCGACGACGCGGTTCGGCACGTGCCCGCCGAACTCCTGACTGCTGGCGTCTATGAAGTGGTCCGCGCGCGAGTGGTCGAGAAAGATCGCACGCTTCGCGCGCGCGGCCTCGAGGACCCCGGACTTGGGGACGCCAAGCTCGAGTTCCATGACCTCGTGCGCTGGTTCTTCGAAGAGCGCTTGGGGTGCGCGGTACCCGACAATCTTCACGGTTACCTGAGGGATGCAGGGCTCAGCGGCCCCGAGCAGTTCGTGCGCGAAGCCGTGCGCGAATTCCTTTTCGCCGGGATCGAACGCAAACCGAAGTGAAAGAATGGGCGCGATTCGCAGCTTGACCAACGGCGAAGTGCGGCAGCTCGAAACCGAGCACGTGGTCGGGCGCGCGCGCCGTTGCGCGCTGTGCCTGTCGGAGCACAAGTTCGTCTCCGCGCAACACGCGAGCCTGCGCTTTTCCGGAGAGCGCTGGGAGCTCAGGGATCTGGGTAGCAGCAACGGCACCTACCTCGATGGCGTGCGCGTCGTTCCGGGCGAAGCTCGACCGCTCGCCCCCGGCGCGAAGCTCGCGTTTGGCAGCCGGCAGCAGGAATGGGAGCTCGTCGACGATGGCCCGCCGCGCGTGATGGCGGTCCCGCTCGACGGCGGCGCACCGACCCTATGCGATGGCGAGCTTTTGACCTTACCTTCGCCCGAGCAACCGAGCGCCGCGATCTATCGTGGATCGGATGGCGGCTGGTTGCTCGAGCAACCGGACGAACTCGCCCCGATCAGCAACGCTCAGGTGTTCGAGGTCGAGGGCAAGCCGTATCGCTTCTGTTGTCCCGACCTTTGTGTGAGAACCTCTTTGGCGGAGACGAACTCTAGTTCGAGCGCGAGCCGAATCGAGCTCAAATTTCTGGTATCCGGGGATGAGCAAAGCGTGCAGCTCAGCGCGCGCTGCGGATCGCGTGTGATCGACTTGGGCGATCGCTCGCATCACTATCTCTTGCTCACGCTCGCTCGCCAGCGTGTGGCTGACGCCGCCGACGGCATTCCCGATCCGGATTGCGGTTGGGTCTATCACGAAGACTTCGAGCACGATCCGGCGATGGCCGCGCCTCAGCTCAACGTGGACGTGTTTCGAGCTCGCCGGCAGTTCGACAGCGCGGGTATCCCCGATGCGGCTCGACTCATCGAGCGTCGCCCTCGAACCAAACAGCTCCGCCTCGGTGTTAGACGCATCTCGATCGTGCAAGAGCTCCCAGCGCGCGCGGCCTCCGCGTCGCTCGTCGTGTCTGGAAAGTCGTAATTGTCCCCGAGCCCGACGCGGGTCGAGCTCGGGTCCGCCTTCCAATGCGCACAGCCTCCGCTATTTTCCGTGAACGAGCTCGTTCAGGCGCTTCGCATACGGGCTATCGGGGTGGGCCGAGCAGTAGCTATCGACTAGAGCTTGCGCTCGAGCGCGGTCGCCGTTTGCCAACAGTGCTTGTGCGCGCAGCACGGTGGCTTCGGAAGCGAGCGAGCCGTGGGGAAACTGCGCCTGGTAGCGGTCGAGCAGGCGAAGCGCTGCGTTGGGATCGTGGCCGAGCAGCGCTTGGTGCACGAGCTCCAGAGCCTTCAGCTCGCGGGCTAGCACCTCGGCGGAGGCGCTGGCCCGGGCTGCTGGGTGGTCCGGCCGGCTCGCGTGCTCTGAGGGCGCAGCGCTCGGTGCAGGACTCGGCGCGTCCACCACGGGCACGGGCACTGCCTCAACCGGCGGTTCAACCGAGCGCGGCTCGACCGCTGTCGAATCGACGGTCACGGGACTCGACCGTGCCGCCCTCAGCTGTGCCGAGTGCACGACGGCGACTCCCGCGATGATCCCGCCTCCTACCAGCGAAAGTGCCGCTGCCTTGAGCAGAAGAGTTAGCCCGCCCTTGGTCGCGGCATTGGTGGCGGCCAGCGCGGTGCTCGTCGCTGCGGCGGACCCGGCGACCGCAACACCGAGCGCCTCGAGCGTTCGGGCGCGCGCTTGCGCGGGCGCGCGCTCGCGGCGCGAGGCCTCGAGCAGGAGCGCCGCATCCCCCCGCGCTCCCTCCTCGGACCAGCGACGAAGCTCGCTCATTGCTCCCTCCGACTCTCGAGGCTCTTCAGGATGTGCTCGCGCGCGCGTCGGACGCGTGAGGCCACCGTGCCCACGGGCACCTTGAGTACCCGTGCCACGTCGGTCGCATTCATTTCCTCCAGCTCGAAGAGCACGAACGCGTCGCGCAATGCTCGTGGCATCTCGTCCAAGAGCGCGGCGAGGAGCTCTAGGGCTTGCTTCTGCTCGAGCAGCTCGTCGGGCCGCCGCACCGCTGCCGTCGCCAGGGACTGCTCCGGATCCAAGTCGCCGAGCGGGACCTCGCGCCGTCGGAAGAGCACATGGCGCGCATCCGACGCGACGCGCCAGGCGACGCCGAGCAAGTACTGGCGCTCGCCGCCCGCCTCGATCTCCGGAAGTCGCCGAGCGGCGACGAGGAACACCTTCTGGGCTTCATCATCGGCTGCCCCTGCGGGCACGCCTAGACGGCGCAGCGCCCGCCAGACCGCGTCGAAGTGCTGATCCACCATGAGGCGCAACCGTGCGTCGCGCGTTGCCACGCTCGGGTCGCGGATCGATGTCAGGGCGAGCTCGAAGCTCAGGCGGGCTCCTTTCGACTGTGATTGGGTCCAGCCGCCCGAAGCGATCACCCAAAAGGCCCCCGAGCTCAGAATTGCCAGCCGAGACCCAGTGCCAGGCGGGCGCCCAGCGCCGGCGCTTGATACAGCGTCGTGTCGGGCCTGAAGTAGTAGCGGGTCCGGTCCAGGGGCAACACGGGCCCGCCGCCCAGCTCGACGAAGAGCGCCCGCGTCGCAAACCATTGCAGCCGCAACGTTGCCTCCGCCGTGACCCACGGCACCGTAGCGGCTCGTGGCTCGAAGGGAACCTCGCCCTGCGCGTGGACTGCGCCCAGCTCGCCTCCCGCGCAGACACGCAGGGTGAGGGGCGTAGCGCCAATGCGGATCGGGCACAGCTCGAGTCGCCCGCCGCCGAACCACAGCCTCGCGCTCCCTGCCGGCGAGCCCAGCGAGCCTCGCCCAGCGAACGCGACAAACCTCGCTGCTGGTGAGAGCGTCCCGTTCCCGACCGATGCCAGCTCCGCACCGGCCTCGCCACTCGCCTCCACGCTGGGTCCGAAGCCATCGCGGGCGTCGCCCAGAAGAAGCGCGGAAACGCGCACGCCAGGTACCGACGCGACGCGCGAAGGCGCAAGGACAGGTGCAGCCTGGCCCACTGGTTGGCGGGGTGGCACGGGTGGCGGTGAAGACGGCGCCGAAGATGGTTCCGAATCGGGATCCAGGTGGCCGTTGAGCTCCAAGGCCAAGGCGGCCAGGAATGCCATGGCGTGCGCGACCTCAAGGCACGATTCGCCTTCGATCTGCCGTCGCGCGCTCTCCTTCGCGCCCTCGTCGAGCGCGGTGATGGTTCCGCGGAACCGCGCGTCGTTCGCTTCAATCGCGACGTCCAAGCGGACATTCGCAATCGGCGACTCGTCGTGGAGACGGCTCGCGACGTCATGCCGGAACGCGTCGTCCGTCGGGCAGTCGGCGGGCGCCGCGTAAGTGAGCGCATAGGGCGCCGCGGTCAATGAACGCCTCTGTGGCTCATGGATCCGTAGCGGTGGCGAGCGATTCGACCTCCGCGGGTCCGAGCGCGTGCCCATAGATGCGGATGGAGTCCAAGATGCCCGTGAAGAACATGGGTGTCGCCGCTTCGACCGAGCCGCCTATCACGAGATCGCCGCTGCCGGGTGTTCGCAGGGCCGTGATGTTCCCGGTGGTGTCGGAGAGCACCGCTTGCGGGTCCGCTGCGTCGACGTACAGCGTGATTGAGCCTGGAATCGCGGGCGAATAGACGATCGCCACGAAGGTCCATCCGTTCACGGGAATGGCCAGCGTGCTCTGGTAGTCATTGCAGCCGCTCCAGAACGCGGCGCTATCGGTCACGTCGCCCAATCCAAACTGCTTTCCGGTGCAGTTGCCGGTCCCCCAAAACACGACGTCCCATGCGGTGTTGCTTTGGCTCGGCATCAGCCAGGCCGTCAGTGTTCGAGCTGCGTCGTCGTTCGGCAGAAACCCCACGGGCATGGCGGCTTGAATGCTCGCGCCGCCGTTGAACGCATACGCGCTGTTCGCGTTGCCGTTCCGGTCGGCGGTGAGGGTCGCGCCGCTCACGACGCCGTCGTGCCCATAGCCGCTCTCGTCGTCGGGGTTCCCGCTGAACGGGAAGTACGCGAGCAGGTCGCAATTGACGGTCACGTTGGTCACGGGTGCGACCGTGATGGCCCCTGTCGCGTTCGACACCGTACAGGTTTGGGCGATCGGGCTCGAGGGTGAGGTGAGGATCGTGACGCTGTAGGAC
>DATHOI010000321.1:0-5101 GCA_035485095.1 Polyangiaceae bacterium
GACCGCGTGCGCGCCCGCTTCGAAAGCTCGCAACTTGCGGTGTTGCAAGCGGCGTTTGCAGGCGGGAGCACCGAGCTAGTGCGCGTGCCGGTTCTCTCTTCTGACGTGCACGACGTGCGCGGCCTCTCTAGCGTCGCGGCGACGCTATTTGCGGTGTGAGCCGCCGGGAGGGCCACCGGGCGGGTTCTCGTTGCGCTTGCGCGCGCGGTACTCGACGGAGATCGGCACTGCGCGGAAGTCGAACGCCTTCCGAATCTGATTGGCCACGAAGCGCTTGTAAGCTTCCGTGATGTACTCGGGCGCGTTGCACATCGCGACGAACAGCGGCGGGTGCGCTTGCGCTTGGGTCACGTAGAAGATGCGCGGCGCCCGACCGTGGCTGGTGGGTGGCGGGTGACGGTTCAGCACATCCTCGAAAAAGCGATTCAGCTCGCCGGTCGGGATGCGCCGTTTGAACTCTTTGCTCGCGCGCGCCGCGAGGTCCAATAGCTCCTTCACGCCGCGGCCGGTCTTGGCACTGAGCCGAACCATGGGCACCCAGCCGGCGAACCGCAGCTCCTCCCGCGCCTTCTCTTCGGCCTTCCCCTGTTCGCCCTTCTTCTGCAGATCGGCCTTGTTCAAGCCGACGATCACCGCGCGTCGCCGCTCCAAACACATGCCGAGCAGGCGCGCGTCTTGTTCGGAGACACCGGTGGTCGCGTCACACATCAAGATCACGACCTGCGCGCGTTCGATGGATCGTATGGCTTGCAGCACGCTGACGAGCTCGATGCCGCGTTCGACGCGCGCTTTGCGCCGGATGCCCGCTGTGTCGACGAGCAAGAAGGTGCGCCCATCGGCCTCGATGCGCGCGTCCACCGGATCGCGCGTGGTGCCGGGTCGATCATCGACCAGCGAGCGCTCGCTGCCAGTGAGCCGGTTGAACATCGAAGATTTGCCGGCGTTCGGCCGGCCGATGAACGCGAGGCGCGGGATGATCTCGTCGTCGAGCGCCTCTTCTTGCTTCTCGCCGCGTGCCGCCTTCGGCAAATGTCGGGCGATGGCTTGCGCGAGGTCCGCCGTGCCACGACCGTGCAACGCCGAAACGGGCACGATTTCCGGGATGCCGAGCTCATAGAGCTCGTTGGCCGCGGGCACGTGGCGTGCCGTGTCGACCTTGTTTGCCACGTAGATCACCGGCTTCTTCGAACGCCGCAAGAGCTTCACCGCCTCGCGGTCCGGGCCCGTCACCGACATCGAGCCGTCCAGCACGCACACGATCACGTCGGCCTCGGCGACCGCGGCATTCACGTGGCGCGCGATGCCTTGCTGCATCGGATCGTCACTGGTCGGATCGAAGCCACCCGTATCGACCAAGGTCACGTTGTGTCCGTGGATGTGAGCTGGCGCGTAGTGGCGGTCGCGCGTCACGCCAGGCTGATCATCGACGATGGCGAGCTTCTTGCCGACGAGGCGATTGAAGAGAGTGCTCTTGCCGACGTTCGGTCGGCCGACGACGGCGACGATGGCGGTCATTTCGCCCTCGGCGGAGAACGCTTCTTGTTCTTCGAACGCGTGGGCTTCTTCGCTGCTTCCACCTTGGCGAGGCCGATGGGAGCCTCATAGCCGAGCTCGGCGAGTTGTCGGGGCATGCTCTTCCATTGCGGAGTGACGCGCACGAACAACTCCAAGTGCAGCTTGTGTCCTAGGAGCTCGGCAATGCGCGCTTGCGCGCCGACCCGAATGGCTTTGATCTGCAGGCCCGCGGTACCGATGATGATCTTCCGTTGCCCGACCTTCTCGACGTGCACCGTGGCTTTGATCGTCGAGGATTTCTGGCCTTCCACGAATTCGTCGATCGACACGGCGACGGCGTGCGGGATCTCTCCGCGCATCGCGAGCAAGACTTGTTCGCGAATATACTCGCGAGCAAAGAAGCTGGTCGGGCGGTCGGTGAGCGTGTCCTCGTCGAAGCCCACGCCGCCTTCCGGAAGCGCCTGCACGAGCGCGTCGAGCACGCGCTCGACCCCGTCGTCCGACTTGACGCTGATCGGCACGAGCGCGTGGAAGTCACGCGACTCCTGGAATGCGACCAGCGCGGGCAGCAGCTTGCTCTTGTCGCGCAGCGCGTCGATCTTGTTGACGACAAGAACCGTCACGGCGTCCTTGGGTACGCTCGCGAGCAATTCTTGATCGAGCTCCGACACGCTCTTGTCCTTGGCATGCTTCTTCGGCGGCGCGAGTGCCGAAATATCGGTCATGAACAGGACCACGTCGGCGGTGCGCGCCGCGTCCAGCGCAGCGGCGTTCATGCGCCGACCGAGCTCGGAGCGGGGCTGATGAACCCCCGGAGTGTCGAGAAAGGCGAGTTGTGCGTCTTTCCTATGCACGACGCCGAGCACGTTGTCGCGGGTCGTTTGAGGTAGGGGGGAGACGATCGCGAGCGGCTCACCGAGGACGCGATTCAAGAACGTCGATTTTCCGACGTTCGAGCGCCCCACGATAGCAATGGTTCCAAAACGCATGAAGGGTGAGGTCCGTGTGGCGCAGGTCGGGGAACCAAACAGTGGTCCGGAGCAGCCGGCGCCGCGCAGACCTTCCACCATTTCTCCCGGGTTGCAACGATAAGAAACACCGGCTACGACGCGACCAGGCTGCAATGAGCGAGGAAAACGCGGGCGCTTCCGGGACGAGCGAGCCCGCCAGCCAGGAAAACACGCCAGAACCGACGCCTCGGAGCGAGCCCAGCTACCGGAGCGGGCGGCTGCTCGTTTGGTTCACCGTGGCGGTCGCGCTGCTCAGCTTGTTCGCGCCGATCGCCGCGAGCGGCATCTGGGACCCACCGGAACGCGAGGTCGCCGAGCTTGCGCGCCGGATCGCGCTGAATCTACTCGGCGGTCACAACCTGGCCGTCGAGGGCGCCAACAACGAGATCCCGACGCGTGGCGAGCTCGGGCGCGGCGAGCTGCCATTCACTTCGATCGCGGCGGGCTTTCGCGCGTTCGGATTGCATGAATGGGCCGGACGCCTGCCGCTCGCGATCTGGGGCTTGGTTGGTCTCGGCGCCACCTACGTTTTGGTGCGTCGACTCTCGGATCGACGGAGCGCGCTGTTTGCGGTGCTCGCGCTGGCCACGATGCCGCTCTATTTCCTGCACGCGCGCACGATGCTCGGCGACATCGTCACCATGGCGTCGCTCGCGCTGGCGCTTGCCGGGTTGGGTCTGGCCGTGTTCGAGCGTGCCACGACTGAGGTGGCGGTCGCGCGCTACTTGGCGCTTGGCGTTGGAGTGCTCGGCGCCTCGTGCGCGCTCTTATCGCGTGGCGTATTGATCGGTGTCGCTCTGCCCGCGTTCAGCGTTGGTGTTTCGTGGCTCGTTCTAGGTGCATCCGGCGTAACCCCGCGTGAACGATTCGGCGATAGGGTCGGGGCGCTGTGTCTTGCCACTGGCATCGTTGCTGGCGTACTCGGCGGGCGCGCGCTGTACCTAGCGCCGGAGACCGCGGGACGCTTCACGCTGTGGCTGGGCAGCGCCGTGAATCGACCGCGCGTTTTGCCGACCTTCGACAGCGTCATCCTGCAGCTCGGGCACGCCTTGTTTCCCTGGAGCGCCGTGCTGCCCGTTGCATTGGGGGCGCTGCTCCGCGAGCCTCCGGTGCTCGCTGGTCCCGAGCGCGAGCGGGAAGCCGCGCTGCGCATGCTCGCGCTGACCCTGCCCGTGATGGGGCTCCTCGTCTACGGCATCGCCGCGCCGGTCGTCGGCCCGCTGCCGTTCGGTGCGGTCTCGGCATTGGCGATCGCGATTGCGCTGTTCACGCGCGACTTCGAGCGCGGTGCCAAGGTGTCGCGCGCAACGCCCATGATCGCAGTGGCGTTCGCGGTGCTCTTGTTCTTCGACTTCCGGAATTTCCCGGAGAAGGGGCTCAGCGCGTTTTGCGTAGCTGACGTTCATTTTCCCGAGAGCTTCAAACCGATTGCCGATCGCATCCTCGAGCTCGGTACGCTGCTCTTCTGTGGAGCCTTCTTCTTTTTGCTTCAAGAGCGGTCCACGCACAGCGATCCGCGCTTCGAAGCCGGCGAATATCGGGTTTGGCCTCGCACCGTGCGCGAGCTTTGGGCTGGCAACCTGCAGTTTGCGATCTGGGTGTTGGAGGCCGCGCTGATCGGCGTGTGCGTGCTCGGGGTGGTGTCCGATCGCCTGCTCCGCGCCAACAAATTCGACGCGCTGGGCGCTACTCCACGCGCTGCGGCGCTCGGCGGCGCGATCGCTTTGCCGCTGCTGGTCCTCTCGCCGACGGTGCTCACCGCAGTGCGTGACGCGTTCCGCACTTTGTTCGACCCAGAGCTCGGGTCGCTGTTCGGCTCCGGAGCCGTTGCGCGCTGGCTCTCGAACGGTCTGTCGCGCTCGGCGGCGGCGCTCCTCGTGTGCGTCGGTTTCGGACTCGCGCTGAGCCTGGGTTACTATCCGATGCTCACGGCGCAAATCTCGCCGAAGCAAGTCTTCGACGCCTACCGTCGCGAGGCCCACCCCGGTGAAGCCCTCGGCATGCTGGGCTCGGGCTCAGCCACGGCGAGCTACTACGCCGGTCGAAACGTGCCATCGTTCGACAACGCGACGCACGCCTTCGAGTGGCTCACGGCCGCTCGCGAGCGGCGCTGGCTGGTGATTCGCCACAGCGATCTCGGCATGATGAACATGCTCTACCGGGGGCGTCAGAATCCAGCCCAGAATTTGCCCGTGTTGGACGCGCGCTCGAGCGAGATCCTACTCGTATCGAACGAGCTCGGCGGCGCGCGCAACGAGAACCCGATCGAGCAATTCGTGCTGTCGACCGCACCGCACCCGAGCCACACGTTGGACGCGAACCTCGGGGACAAGTTGGACGTGCTCGGCTGGGACACGCTCGGCAGCGACGGTCAGCCCGTAGCGGAGATCGAGCCCGCTCATCGCTATACGTTCGTGATTTACTACCGCGTCGTTCAGGTGATCACTGGCAGTTGGGATACCTTCATTCACATCGATGGGTTTCAGCGCCGCTTCAACGGCGATCATCCAACGTTGGATGGGAAGTACCCCTTCAACCTGTGGCGAGTTGGCGACTTCATCGCCGACCGCTACGAG
>DATHOI010000322.1:0-3560 GCA_035485095.1 Polyangiaceae bacterium
GACACAACGTGGAACCCAAGCGAAATTGGAGAGAACTTTTTTGGTGGTGTGTGGTGACCGTGGGCCCGTCGCTCAAAGCGACGGATCGTGAATGCTTTGATGAACACAGCTGTCCGTGAAGGAGAGATTCTCGCGGGTAAATACCGCGTGGATCGCGTGCTGGGCGTGGGTGGCATGGGTGTCGTCGTCGCGGCTCATCACCTCGAGCTGGACGACCGAGTCGCGATCAAGTTCCTGCTGCCGGACACACTTGGGAACCCCGAGGCTGTCGCGCGCTTCGCTCGTGAGGCGCGCGCCGCCGTCAAGATCAAGAGCGAGCACGTGGCCCGCGTTTCCGATGTGGGCAAGCTCGAAAACGGTGCTCCCTACATGGTGATGGAGTACCTGGAGGGCAGTGACCTCTCCGGTTGGCTGAGTGAACGGGGGCCGCTGCCGATCGAGCAAGCGGTGGAGTTTACGCTGCAAGCGAGTGAAGCGATCGCCGAGGCTCATGCGCTGGGCATCGTGCATCGCGACTTGAAACCGGCCAATCTGTTCGTGATCCGACGACCGGACGGCGGCCTCTCGATCAAAGTCCTCGACTTCGGGATTTCGAAGATGACGAGCGTCACCGGGTCGGGAGGCGAAGGCTCGATGACCAAAACCTCGGCCATCATGGGCTCGCCGATTTACATGTCTCCCGAGCAAATCCAATCGTCGAAGGACGTGGACGCTCGGGGGGACATCTGGGCGCTCGGCGTGATTCTGTACGAGCTCATCACGGGCTCTCCTCCGTTCGGTGGAGAGCACATGGCCGAGCTGATTTTCAGGATCATCTCGGCGCCGCCGCCGCGCATGCAGGCCTATCGCCCCGAGGCTTCCCCGGGTCTGGAAGCCGTCATCTTGCGCTGTCTGGAGAAGGACAGAAATAGGCGCTTCACCTCGATCGCAGAGATGGCAAATGCGCTCCTGCCCTTTGCACCCAGTCGCTCGCTCGCTTCGGTCGAGCGCATCTCCGGCGTCATGACCGGGCGATTTCCAACGGGCGAGGCTGCGCCCGCGGCCTCGGTCCCGGATCGAAAGCAGGAACGCGTGGCAGCGGCTGCGACGGCCGCGTCGTGGGGCAGCACGGCTGCGGGAAAGCGGCGCGGGCCGTGGCTGCTCATCGGCGGAGCCACGGCCGTGGTCGTTCTCGTGGCAGGCGCCGCGATACTGACCAGCCGACACTTGACCGCGTCGATTGCCGCACCGAGCTCACAGGCTGCCGCGGTCTCGCCGGTCATTCCCGCTGCGCCTCAAGGGGCCGCACCGAAGCCGGACGCGGTCTCGCCGAGCGCGGCCACCGGCACTGCGCAAACAGCGACTGCGATCACCCCGCCGCCCGCATCGGCCGCTGACGTCGCGAGCTCCGTCGATGTACCCGCCACGTCCTCGCTCGCGCACAAGCCGCCGCCCGCCCACGCGGTTTCAGTGCCTCGCACGCCGCCCTCGAGCAAACCGAATCCGCCCGCGAAAACCCCGCATTCTAGTGATCCGTGGGGGGAGAGCCAGCATTGAAAACCCGCCCCGTCCTGACTTCGATTGTCTTGGTTGCTTGTTTGACGAGTACTGGCACCGCACTCGCCGAGGCGTCTACACAAGAGAAAGCGCTCGCCTCGCGTCTGTTCGACGACGCGTCCAAGCTGATGGCCGCGGGTCAAACGGTGACGGCTTGTCCGAAGTACGCGGAGAGCCAGCGGCTCGATCCACAGCTCGGTACGCTGCTTCACCTCGGTGAATGCTACGTCAAGCTCGGCAAGACCGCGAGCGCGTGGGCAAGTTTCAAGGAGGCGGCCGACATCGCCGCGCAACGAAGCGACCCGCGCGCAGACAAGATCCGCGACCGACTCGCCGGTGTGGAAAAGACACTATCCAATTTGGTGATCGTCGTGGCCGACTCCGAGCCCGCCACGCTCGAGGTTCGACAAGATGGCGCACTGGTCGGCAAAGCGGGTTGGGGCACGCCGATTCCCGTGGACCCAGGCGAGCACAAGATCTCGGCAACGGCGCCCGGCACTAAAGCGCGCGAGGTGACGACGACCGTCACTGGCAACGGCCAAACCGCGACTGTCACCCTGCCGCCCATCGAGTACTTGCCAACGGACGCGACCCCTGCGGCGGGGTCGAGCACGCCGACCGCGACACAGGCAACGCCGGGTGCTGCGCCAGCGGCAACGCCCAGCGCAGGCTCGTCGCAGCGCAAGTTGGCGGCCCTCGTGGTGGGCAGCGTCGGTGTCGTCGGGCTCGGCGTCGGTGCCGCGTTCGGGTTGATGGTCAAGCCCACGTACGACAAGTCAGACGCCCACTGCACGGGCAATAGCTGTGATGCGACCGGTCACTCGGATCGGCAGAGTGCGTTCAGCAAGGCAGAAGTATCGAACATCGCCTTCGGGCTAGGCGCGGCAGCGTTGGTTGGCGGCGTGGTGCTCTGGCTCACCGCGCCGAAGGATCACGCGACCGAGAGCGCGACGCTGGTCACACCGCTCCTCGGACCGACGGCGGCTCTGGTTTCCGTGCAGAGGAGTTGGTGATGCGCTCTCCCCGCTCGCGCCTGCTTCACTTCGCCGGCCTGGTTCTGTTCAGCACTGGCTTGACCGTCGGCTGCGCCCAGCTGCTCGGCCTCAAGGAGGACGTGCCGGCGGCGCCGTGCGTGCTCAATTCGGACTGCGCGCCGAGCGAGCTGTGCATATTCAGAGTGTGCAGCGAGGCGTGCAAGCTCGACAAAGATTGCGCTGCGGGCTCGCGCTGTCTCGACACGAATGGCGCAGCGGCGTGCGTTCAATCCGCGACCGCCGAGTGCGGTGTCGACGCGGGCGACTCGACTTGCCCAGACCAAACCGTGTGCGACGCGAATCACGTTTGCAGAAACGCGTGCGCGGATTGCCACGCGGATCAAGTCTGTACTGCTGGCGTGTGCGTGGGTACGGATCCGAACCACGATCCGGGCGCGCCCGCGTCGGCAGGCTCCGGCGGCGCTGTGGGCACGGGTGGCAACGTGAGCACGGGCGGTAGCGTGAGCGCCGGTGGCAAGACCGGCAGCGGCGGTGCCACGACGGGCGGCGCTTCGACGACTGGCGGCGCGGTCGGCACCGGCGGAGCTCCGGTCGTGACGACCTGCGGCGACACCGCGGTGGGCGACACTACCCCCTGCAGTGAGCTCCCGGACGGCACGCCGATCACGTTTCCGGGCGGCATGCCTCAAGGTCCGTGCGCTCTAGGCAGTAAGCTCTGTCAGAGCGACGGCAACTTCGGCCCGTGCATGGGCGCGGTCGCGCCCGTCGCCACGGACTGCATGAGTGCTTTGGACAAGAACTGCAACGGCCAGGCGGACAACTCCGAGTGTGGCGTGTGCACGGCCGGAGCCACGCAATACTGTTACGATGCGCCTGCTGCCACGAGCGGCGTCGGCGCGTGCAAACCCGGCACGCAAGTCTGTCAGCTCGACATGGCGAGTATGAAGACCATCTGGGGTACGTGCGCGGGAGAAGTCACGCCAGCGGTGGCTGACACCTGCGACTCCGGAAACGACGCCACTTGCAACA
>DATHOI010000323.1:0-2927 GCA_035485095.1 Polyangiaceae bacterium
AAGCGTTCAAGTGCTCCGGAATACGCGTTCAAGTCGTCCGGAATCGGTGTTCAAGTGCTCCGGAACGACCGCTCAAGTGCGTTCGGAATCGGTGTTCAGGTCGCGTCGGAACGGCTGTTCAAGTGCTTCCGGAATACGCAATAGGCGACGCAACAAGCGTCATTGTTGAGAAACCATCATACATGATGGTTTTTTCGCCTCGAGCTCTCGCGGATTGTTGCGCCAGTGGCCCTTCGCAAGCGACAGAGCCTCGTGCAAGCTGTCGCCGAGCGAATTCGGCAAGTGCGTACCGCTGCGCGCGTCACTCAGGAACAGGCTGCACAGAGGCTCGATACGAATCCGAAAAACTACCAGCGGATGGAGTCGGGTCGTCAGAATCTCACGCTCCAGACGGTTCAAAATATCGCTGATGCGCTGAAGGTGGACCCGTTCGATCTACTTCGACCGCCGCTCAGGGTGACACCGGAAACCGATACGGATGAACTGCGAGCAGCCCTTCAGAAGCTTTCGAAGGCGGGCCATGCCGTTTACGCGCACGGCGAAAAGCCTCCGTTAGGCGCGCTTCCGGTCATGAGTCTGCACGCTGCCGCGAGCCAGTTTGGCGGAGCACTACCCGTGCAAGTCGAGGCATGGGTCGCCTTGCGAGGTTCGCGAGTGTCGTCGTCCAACGAAGGGCGGTTCGTCGCTCTCGTGACTGGTAAGTCGATGCAGCCCAAGATCCCCGACCGATCGCTGTGCGTGTTTCGCGCTCCTGTGGTTGGTTCTCTGGAGGGTCGCATCGTACTCGCGCAGCTTCGCGATAGCGTGGACCCTGACACCGGGGGCGCATACGCCGTGAAGCGCGTTGGTGGGCTGGAGATGCGGGGCGACGGCAAAATGCGTCTGCGGCTCGAATCGATCAATCACAAGTTCGATCCCATCCACGTTGACGCGAGTGATCGAGGAGAACTCGGCGTCATCGCGGAATTCGAGCGCGTGATCCCCACCAGGCCCGGTGCGCTCAAACGGCGAAGCCAACGTTAGCAATCACTTACCTCGCCAGGCTCTAGATAGTCGTTCGACTACGTCTCTCCGTGAGAGCACATTGGCGCAGTTCTCCCAGGGCGTCCCATCGGGTTCGACCGTCTCGCCGTAGCGAAAGTCGAAAGCATTGAGGGTCCGATCCCGTTGATCGGTGAATTCCGCCAGCCGCGCATCCAGCTGCTCGATTTCCGATATCCAGTCGTCTTCGATCGTGTCCGGGAGTGAACCAAAAAGGTCGTGTCGATCGCGCATCCTTTCAGAGAGTCGTTCGTACACCTGTTCGTCTCTGGTGCCGTGATAGACGAGGTTCAACATGTCCACGCTCTGTCGCGTTTGACCAAAACGCTTGATTCGTCCCAGGCGTTGCTCCAATCGAGAAGGATTCCACGGGAGATCTACGTTGATCAACGTGCCAAGCGTTTGCAGGTTCAAGCCTTCACACGCGGCGTCCGTTGCTACCACAAGTCTGATCTCGCGGTTGCGCACGGCGAGCTTGATCGAGTCACGCTCCACCTTGTTGTGTCGGGAACCGATGAATAGCGCGCTGCGGTCAGCGCCAGCGTACAGCGCAATGCGCTCGTCAGGAAGCTTGGCCGCAAGACCCTCCGCAACCCAACGCGCGGTGTCATAGTACTGACTGAAAACGATGCAGCCGTGTTCGAGCCAGTTTGGCGGTCCGCTGAGAAAGTAGTGAACGGCTTCGAACTTGGGGTCCTCCTCGGTGGCGTCCAGTTCGCGCAGGAGTTCGACGAGACAGGCTCGCTCGGGGGCGGTTAGTGAAGAGAGGGCGCGCCTAGCGTCTGGGTCGTCATTCTCCGGGAATTGATCGCCCCGCAAGAGCTTCACGGCAGTGGAACGACCGCTCGCCAGGCTCGAGCAGATGCGTTGAAGCAATAGACCTCTCAAGAACCCGGCCGACCGCGTTCGCGCAGCCAACAGGTTCGTGAACTCCTCGGCCGTTGCCAGCGCACTATCGAGGGACGTTGACGTCAACAGCCCCTGGCCATCGAAAAATGAATGCGAATCCTGCTCTCGTGGATAGATATCGACTGCGATACGCGGCAGAAGTCCGCGATCTTCCAGATCCACGCGCTTGCGGAGTACGGTGGAACGCAAGACGGGGTTGTGGCGCTGAAAGAAACTGAGGCCAGACTCATTCGAGCCCAAGGCGTCGATCAAGCCTTCGCGGGTGAATTGGCTGAGATCAGTGATGGGCCGACTCGTCGCTAGATCATCGCGCTCGAGATCGAGATCGGTCCGAACAGCGTCGAAGAGCGGGCCTTCGTCTGAGGTTGGAAGTGGGTTTCTGAGCAGCGCCCACGCCTCCGCCTCATCGGTCACCAGTCGCCTGCCAGTCAAAATGTCCAGCGCGCGCTCTGGATTTTGCCAGATGCTGTGCGGGCCGCCGAGGACGTGGTCGGCGGTTTGCGACAGTATGGCCAACAGATCCCAGAGCTCGGCCGCTTCGGCCTGGATGGGCGTCGCGGTGCCCAGCAGGACATGACGCGAGCGGCCCGCAATCTGGTTCATGAAGCGAAGCAGATTGTTTGGTTCGCCGGCTCGTTCGCCAAAACCGCCTGTGCGCCGCGCCCGGTGTGCTTCATCCAAGACTACGGTGCCGAAACGGTGCTTTAGCAACTCTCGCGACTCTTGGGCGCCATGCACCAATAAGCCAGTGGAAACGATGCCAATTTGAAACGGGCAGCGAGTAACGTCTTCAGCGCCCCGGGACGGAATGTGACGCCCCAACGCGTCTAGCCATGTCTTGTGTTGAGTCCAGACTCCGGATGGAACGCCAAGCTTGTCCCAGAGCTCCACCTGCCACTGCAGTGTCAGCGTCGCTGGGCACAGAATGAGCACTGGCCCATCGCCAAGAAGCGCACCGACGATTGCCGATGCCGCAA
>DATHOI010000324.1:0-7183 GCA_035485095.1 Polyangiaceae bacterium
GCGATGTAAAAATTCCCGCTCGGGTCGACGGTGAAACCGAGCAGCCGATACGACTGAATCCCGGTCGCGACAGTGGTGCCCGTCGTCAGCGCAGCGTCGATATGCGTCAGGTTGATCATGCCGATCGCAGGCAGCTCGAACGGCGCGCTTTTGCCGCCCGAATAATCGAGCCAGGCCACGTCGAGGCCGCCGTCCGCGCTCTGTAACGGGATGATCGGCGTGTGAAACCCGAAATTTGCCAGCGGGCTCGGCGGCACGAATCCGTCGTTGAAGAAGTCATCTGCGACATTGAACACCTGGCCCGAGCTCACGCTTACCGGGAAGGACGTGACCGTCACACTTGCGGGGCCGAGGCTCGCACCCGCGGAGCCGCCACTGGCCGAGCTCGTGCCGCCGCTCGTGCTCGCGGTCCCAGCCTGTGAGCTCATGCCGCCCGCGCCTGCTGCGTCGCTTGCCGTGCCCCCGTTCGCGTTCGCGCTCCCCGCGGAGCCGCCGCTGGCTGGGCTCGCGCCTCCGCTCGCGTCGGCCGCGCCGTTGCCACCCCCGTCTGAGTGGCTCCCGCACGCCGCCGCGAGCAAACACGACAGCAGTAGGCCCGCGCGCCGTGACGCGTGCAGGTTCAGTTTTGAAGTGAGCTCGTTCATCGGGGCATTCTCCGCTCTGACACACGCGACCGTGCGCTTCACGAAGATGTGCCGAGTGCCGAGCAACGGCTCAGTTTTTTTCGAGGTAGGGAGAGGTGCGCGTTACGTCGCGGCGTCGCTGGCGCGGCGCCCGAGGCTGCGCGGTTTCGCGCTCACCCCGGCGTTTGCTGCGCGTGTGCGCCGAGACACGAACGAGCGCTTGCCTCCGCTCTCCGCGAACAGCTCGCGCAGCTCGGACAGCGACGCGACGCCCGAGTTCTTCGCGATGCCCGCGTGGGCCCGACAGAGCAGCACGCTGCGCTCGCCAAACGACACGCTCAAGAGCTCGCGGCCTGGTTGTAAGTCGCCACTGGGCCGAAACCGTTCACACACTTCACAGCGCTGTGCCATGCGGCTAGCGTTCCCGACTCTGACCCCCGGGGCCAAGTTTCTGGGCTAGCAACCGCTAAGGCGTGAACTGAGCGAGCGGGTCGAACGTGCTGCTCGCCGTGTGCGCCGGCACGATGGCCACGATGCTGACCTGTTCGGGGCGCAAGCGATCGGCGAGTGCCTTGAGCGAGGCGCGATCTTGCGAGCTGCTGTCCGAGAACGCCCACGGTGAGCCAGTGAGCGTGCCGTCGCTCTTCAAGCTTGCGCTGTCTCCCAAGAAGAGCACGCCGCTCACCAGGTACGCCGCGCTGCCCGCGGTGTGGCCGGGCACTGCGAAGACACGCACTGATCTCGAGCCGACTACGACGGTCTCGTTGTCATGCAGCGCGCGCGTGATGTGCGTGCCGTTCGGCTTGGGCGAAAACAGATGCGTGACCGGGCCGTGTGACCCTTCACGGCCCTCGGCGAGCGCTACGTCGGCTTGTAGTGCGTACACGGCGGCATTGGGGAAGAGGTGCGCGCCCGCACTGTGGTCGGGGTGCCCGTGCGTGAGGAAGATGGCCGCGACTGCGTCGCTCCCCAAATGACGCCGCGACAGCTCGGCCAAAATAGGCGCGCCAGCGGGGTCATTGCCCGCGTCGATCAGCAGCACCTTGCCGTCGCCCGCGTCGACCATGCCTAGGCAAACGATGCCGTCTTTGATGATGCGCACGCCGGGTGCTGGCGTGACGCCGTCTTGAATCGCCGCCCTGCCGCCGAACGCCGAGTAGGCGAGCCCCGCGATCAGCAGGATCACGCTCGCTATCAGCGCTCCGACGATCTTCAACGTGGTCTTTAGTGCTGGTCTCATCGCGTCTCCTACCTGGACTGCGTAGTACGACGCCGAAGGCCGCGCCGCAACGCGGGCGCGGCGCGTGACCATCAAAAACGCTGAAGTGAAACGGGCGCGCGCCGGCGCTTCACTTCAGCGGATTGTCCGAAGCGCTCAGTCGGTTTCCTCTTCCGTGTCTTGCGCGTGCTCCTTCAGGTGCGCAGCGAACTTCGCGCGCTGATCGGGAGTGAGCACGGACAAGAGCGTCTCGGCCATCTGGATGCGGTGCGTCGCCATGGCCTTCACCATCTCCGGTGCCTGCCCGCCGACGCCGGCCTTCTTGGCATCGAACTTGTCGCCTTCGAACGCGGTGCCGATGGCGTCCATGTGCTTCTCGGCGGCCTCCATCTTCTCTTTCATGGCGGCGTGGTGAGCCTTCATTTGAGGCTCGATTTTGGCTTTGATCTTCTCTTTCTGCTCCGGCGTCAGAGCGAGCTCGTCGCCCAGCTTGGCCATCGGGCCTTCGCCCATGCCCGGGCCCTTTGCGTCGGGGCCTTTGCCCTCGTGCTCGTGGCCCATGTGCTCGTGCATCTCCTTGCCCTTTTCGCGCATGGTCTCGACGAGCTTCTTTCGCTGATCGGCGTCGAGCGTCTTGTATAGACGATTCATGGCGTCCTGCATCGTCGGCTCGGTGGCGGTGACGGCAGTGACGAGCTCTTTGATGTCCGCGTCGGTCTTCTTGTGATCGATCTTGCCGGCTGCAGCGCCGTCCGCGACGTCATTTTCGAGCTTGGCGCGCGGCTCCTTGGTGGCTTCGCCGAGCTTCTCGAGATCGCCCTGGATGCCGTCGACCGCGGTCTTCTGCTCGGGCTTCAGATCGAGCGTATCGAGGGTCGCGATGATCATGCCCTCCATGCCGTGACCGTGATGCTTCGGAGCGGGAGCGGGCGCTGCTTCGGCAACGGGAGCCGGCGCGGGCGCGGGCTCGGGAGCCGGCGCGGGTGCGGGCGCAGCCGCGACCGGTGGAGCTGCGGGGGGCGGAGCCGCGGGCGGTGGCTCACTGCCGCCACAGGCCGGCAGAACCGCGAACGCAAGCACGAACAGAGCGGAACGGGGATTTTGGGAGATGAGTTTGGTCATGTTCTTGGGCGCCAGCCGAGCAGATCCGGGCGCCGCTTGCAACCGATCGGATGCGGCATCTTGCCGCTCTCGCTAACGCCGCGCGCGTTGTTGGCGGCGAAGCCGGCGTAGCCCTAGGGCGAGTCCCGCGAGCAAGCCCGCGAAAGCAAAGGGCCGGTTCGCTCTGCCGAAGTCGAGCGCGCAATAGCCGACTTCACGCGGGGCCAAACCGTTACCGGAAGTGTCCTGGTTCGAGAGCGGCTCGAGCATACCGGGCAGCGTGCCCGCGTCCGGGTCAATCACGCACTCGCCGGCGCGGCAGGCGTAGCCGGGTTTGCCACACAGCTCTAAATCGGTGCCGTTGTCGATCACGCCGTCGCAGTCGTCGTCGAAGTCGTTGCATTGCTCGGCGCGCGGTTGCCCCGGCGTGCACTGCGACGTGCAGCCCACTGCGTAAGCCGCGCACCAACCAGTGCCGCACACGACGCGCGCGTTCTCGTCGACCTCGCCGTTGCAGTTGTCGTCGCGGTTGTTGCACAGCTCGGGCGCGCCCGGATAGATGGTCGGGTCGTGGTCGTTGCAGTCGTTGTCGCACAAACCGAAGCCCTTGCTCGGTCCGCAGCCCATCATCGTTTGCTCGCCAGTGACGCCGTGTCCGTCACCGTCAGCGTCGGTACAGTAAGTATTGATCGGCAAATTCTCGTCGATTAACCCATTGCAATTGTTGTCCTTGCCGTCGCAAATCTCGGGCGCGCTGGGATTGATTTTCGGGTCGTTGTCATTGCAGTCGTTGCTGCTCGCCGCGTAATACTGAGGCACGCTGCAGTTCATCGTGTAGCCGGACGCGGCAGCGCCGAAGCCGTCTCCATCGTAGTCGTGGTAATATTTGTTCCCGGTGCAGCCGTAAGCCGTGCTGAAGAACGCGTCGCCCTCGCCATCACCGCGCGGCGTCCCGTCGCCGTTCGCAGAGTTTGCCCACACGTAAATGTCGACGCCGCCAGGACTGCTCGGCGCGGTCCAGCCGACGCGAAATGTCGTCTCTCCGCCGCTCCCCGCGCGGGGTTTCGTGTGCGTTACGCCCGAGCCGAGCAACTTGGTCCCCGAATCCACGATGCTGAGCGTGCCGAAGCCGTTGGTCTGCAGGTAGAAGCCTGCCACCGGACCATTGGTTTGCGAGATGCTGACGGTCAGGTTGACCAATTGGCCGGGGCTGATCGACGATCGGTCAGCAGTGATGGAGACTGTCGGCGTCTTGCCGCCGCTGTGGCAGCCGCTGCAGCCCTGCGCGGCCTCGCCGTTTTGGTGCGCTGCGGCGTGATGGCCCACGAAAAAAGCGAGTGCCAACCACGGCAACCCGGAAAACCCAGGTCGTCGAGCGCAGGCCGAGGGGCGCCCGCGGTGCGGCGTCGTGAGTGGGGCGAGCCGGGCACTCAGGGGTTTCATCGACGTGATTCGAGCTCGCCAACCGGGGCGTCGGTGCCGCACCGAACGCGTGGCGGGGCCGTCCTGCTTCTCAGTTGAGTGGGCGGTCCGGGGCTTGGCGATCACCCTGTGTTCGTGTTCGCCTGCGCGCGCTCCGCTGAGAAACAGCCAAGAATTCGAAAAATGGCAGCGATCTGGCCGAGAAACCGAGCAGCGAGGCGCAAGTTGTTCAACTCGGCCTGAAAACTAGGGCCAGCGGGGGGCGTCGCTTTTCGCCGGCTACTCGCGTCGGTCGCGTCCGGCTCGCAGTGGGTCTCCGTCACACGCGACTGTTGCTTAATGGTCCGTTGGTGCCCACGCGCGGAGCAGGTTACGATGGGGCCTGATGGGCGCTCTGATCCTCGTGGTCGACGATAGCCCAGCAATCCGCCGCCAGATCCAGGGCGTGTTGCGGGAGCTGCAGGAGCTGGAAGGCGTCGACGAGTTTCTGGAGGCAGGCGACGGCTTGCAGGCCTTCAAGTTGTTGGTCGACCGCAAGCCGGATCTGGTCGTGTGTGACCTGATCATGCCGACCTTCGACGGCTTGAAGTTCCTGGCGTTGCGCGCGACGCGCCCGGAGCTCGCCAATATTCCGGTCATCATGCTCACTGCCGAGGGTGATGCGACGCGCAAGGTCGAGGTGTTCGAGCTAGGCGCGTCGGACTATGTCACGAAGCCCTTCGACGACGAAGAGCTCTTGGCGCGAGTTCGGGTTCACTATCGTCTCAAGGTGCTCCAAGACGAGTTGCGCGAAGCGAATAAGCGGCTCGAAGCGTTGGCAGATACGGACGGGCTCACTGGGCTGTTCAATCGGCGCTATTTCGATGCGCTGCTCCTGCGCGAGCTGCAGCGCACGGCGCGCTATAAGACGCCCGTGGGTGTCGTGCTGCTCGACATCGACCATTTCAAGTACGTCAATGACACCTACGGTCACCCGATGGGTGACGAGGTCCTGCGCAACGTGGCCAAGATCGTGAGCGCCGGCGTGCGCGTGACGGACTCCGCGGCGCGCTACGGCGGTGAGGAAATCGCCATCGTTTTCACGCAAACGACTGCGCAGGGCGTGATGGAGGTGACCGAGCGCTTGCGCAGTCAGCTCGAGAAATTCGTGCACGAGTACGAAGGCCATACGGTGCGACGCACCGCCAGCTTCGGCGTGGGTTTGGTCGACGGTCGCGGTGTACCGTTGACACCGCTGGAGCTCGTCGAGCGCGCGGACCGAGCGCTCTATCGCGCCAAGCACAACGGCCGCAACCAGGTCGTGATCTGGAGTCCCGAGCTCGACGGCGAGCCGACCTTTTCGATTCGCCCTGAGCCGACGAGCTCTCGAATCGCTACTGAGCCACCAGGGCCGCGATGATGTCGCGCAGGTCGACGGGGTGCATCGCGTTCGTCACCGTGGCGTGCGCGTGACCTCGTGAAATCGCCTCGCCGTGCAGCTCGGCTGAGGCGTTCTTAGCTAGAAAAACGCGGCGCACGTGTGGGAACAAGGCCTCACAGGCCTCGAGCACCTCGATGCCGTGAAGGCCTCCGAGGTCTTCGCAGATCAGAATGTCTACGGCTTGGTCGTGCAGCACTCGTAACGCCGCGACCCCGTTCGGCACCCCGACCGCGTTGATCCGCGACTCACCCAGTAACCGACACAAGGACTCTCGCGAGTCGCTGTCGGTGTTCACGACCAACGCGGTGTGTTTGGGCAAACGGTCTCGTGCTCGTGCTGTGGCAAGGGACATGGACATCTGATGCGCTCTTTGCTTTCCAGCTTGGAAAGCTCGGTTGCTAACCGCGGCGTCGTTCCACCTCCGAGAGCCGCACCAATCAAGATAGCGCTCGCCCCCCGGCGCGCGAATTTCTACACAAACCGTCGCTTTGTCCTAGAAAACGAGGCAGAAGCGCGCGTCAATGAATTGGCGCTGCCTGCGGAGCCAGCGCGGGCCATTCAAGCCCGGAGCGCGGATCGATCAACGTTGTCGCGTCTTTATAGACTCGGGCGCTGCGGTGCAGCGCGAGCAGCGCGCGGGCCAGTGGCATCGATTGATACTGCTCGGGGAAGCGCGCGCGCAGCACATCGCGCAGCTCCGGAGCGTGGCGCGCGCTCATCGCCGCGAAGATGTGATGCTCGACGTGAAATCCAAAGCCCAAGGTCAGCCATTCGACGAAGCGCGGGGTGGTCACGCTCAGCGAGTTGGCGAGCGCGTCATTGACGCCGGTGAGCGGACTGAGGCTGTGATTGGTGAGGATGAATGCCATCACGATCGAGTTCGCGACCACGAGCGGTAGCGCGAACGCAAACAGGAAAGGCACTGGGCCGATCAGCCACGCGAGCGAAGCCCAGAGGGCGACACCGAGCAGCGTCTCCGCGAGCGCCCAGCGGTGCTCGCGTGGCGAAAGGTAGGCGCGCTTGCCGGCGACCAAGAGCATGTGGCTGCTCTGCACCGAAAACCCAATCAGCAGGCTCAGGGCGCCGCGCAAGCGCCGCCGACCTGGCGCGCCGTAGTCCGTCGCGATGCGCACTGACCGGCTGTGATCGTACTCGGCGAGGGTGGGGTAGGCGTCCGGGTCCACGCCTGCGCGATTGGTATTTCCGTGATGCACTTTGTTGTGCCAAGCGACCCACAAGCGCGGCGAGGTGACGAACGGCAGAAAACCGAGAAAACCCACCACATGGCGCAGCGTGCGCTGTCGCACCACGGCGCCATGCAAGGTCTCGTGTCCCAAGAAGGTCAAGCCAGCGAAGCTCATACCGATGACGAGCGAGAGCACGGGGGCAAGCCAGAGC
>DATHOI010000325.1:0-5370 GCA_035485095.1 Polyangiaceae bacterium
CGTCCTGTGGTGACGGCATCGTGCTCGGCGCGAACGAGCAGTGTGACGACGGCAATTTACGTGATGGCGACGGCTGTTCGAGCACGTGCCAGATCGAGCCCGGATTTACCTGCGCGAGCAATCCGTGCGTGAAGGCGGCCAACGGCACCTGCACGCTGACCGTGCCGGCGATATTCCGCGATCTTGCGGCTAGCAGCGATCCCGTCAACGCAGCCGACGCGCTTCACGGCGCTGATGGGAACCCGGATTTCGAACCGAGCTACGACAATCAACCAGCGATCACCGGCTTGCTCGCCACGACGCTCGGTAGCGACGGCGTACCGGTGCTCGCGGCTCCCGCCAGCGGCAACGGCTTCATTCACAGCGCTGCGTCGTTCAACCAGTGGTACCACAGCGCGGCGCCGAACAACGCCACTTTCCCGGGCTCGATCGTGCTCTGGGACAAGAGCGGAACGGGCGCGGGACCGTACGTCAATCGCTGGGGCGCCAATGGCGAGCCGTGGCCGGCGTACACCAACATCAATTGGTGCGCGAACCCCGGTGCTGGCGCGAGTTGCGCCATGTGCACCGTGGGCGCAGGTCAGGTTTGCTTGAACCCTTGCACGCCGTGGGGCAACGGCGACCTGTGCGTCGCGACGCTCACCAATCTCGACGGCAACCCGGTGTTTTTCCCGATCGACAGCCCGAAAGCACCGCCCAGCCTGATTCCGGAAACGCGTTACACGGCGCAAATTCCCGACCCCGTGTACATGGGGGGCTGGGCGGCGGAGCCCGGCGGCGCGCTGCACAATTTCCACTTCACGACGCAGGTTCGTTACTGGTTCAAGTACGACTCAGCCAACCCGGCGACGCTCAACTTCGTCGGAGACGATGATGTGTGGGTGTTCGTGAATCGCAAGCTCGCGCTCGATCTCGGTGGTTGGCACCCGCCACTCCCGGGCTCCTTCACGCTCGATGCGACGGCTGCAACGACCTACGGGCTCAGCAGCGGCAAGGTCTACGAGATCGACGTATTTCAAGCCGAACGCAAGACCAAGGGGTCGTCCTTCCAACTCACGTTGTCGAACTTCACTTTGGCGCCGAGCACGTGCACGGCCAAGTGCGGGGACGGCGTCGTCTCCGCTGGCGAGGCCTGCGACAACGGCGCAAACAACAGCGACACGGCCTATGACGGCTGCACGACGATGTGCGTTCCAGGTCCGCATTGCGGTGATGGCACCGTGCAAATGCCGAACGAGGCTTGCGACGACGGCATGAACACCGGCGCGTACGGCACATGCGGTCCGAACTGTCAGCTTGGGCCATATTGCGGCGACGGCGTCGTGCAAGCAGGTCATGAACAATGCGATGACGGCATGAACACGGGCGCGTACGGTACGTGCGCCCCAGGCTGCATGTTCGGGCCGCGCTGCGGTGACGGCATCGTTCAGAAAGACGACGGAGAAACCTGCGACGACGGCAACAACGTCAGCGATGACGGTTGCAGCGCGGCGTGCAAGCTCGAGCAGATCAAGTAGCGCAGAGCACCAATCGTAAGATGTTTTCCGACCTCGCTTCGGGGTCGGCGCGACTCAAAGCGCGTCGGGACCTGCGTCGAAGGTTGCCTTGACCTCGCACGAGCTGAGCGCGTGGTCGTAGATGCGGACCTCGTCGTAGGCTCCCTCGTAGTTGGTGTCCGTGGAGTATTGCGAGAGCCCGAGCCAGTCATTGTCGTCGACGATGTCGGAGAGTGCGACGGTGATCGGCGTCGAGCCGATTGGTGCGCCATCCAAATACAGAGTCATTTGGCTCCCGCTCTCGAATGCCAAAGCGACTTGACGAAATGTCTTGTCCAAGAGCTGATTCGTCACGATTTGCTGAACGGGGACGTTTGGCACGTGGACTTGCGCACACAGGCCGTTGCCTCGCGCGTCGCCCGAGTAGTCCATGAGCAGCAGACAACTCTGACATTGTTCGCGTTGCCCCGCGCCGAGCGTGCTGGTCCCGAAATCGAACACACGTTGGTAAGCGGGGCCGCCGCGCCACGCTGTCCAGGCTACGATGGTTGCGCTCCCCAGTGACGAGATGAGCCCACTCGGTAGATCGACGTAGTCGGTTGCGCCATCTAGCGTGAGCACCCCGCTACCATCGAGCTGTGCCGGCGTGCCTGTCGTTACTGCGGATTGTCCGTCCGCACCAGCTACCGAGTCCGTGATGGTGGTGCCGGTGCCGCTGAACGAGTAGCGGTGCACGAGGCTGCTCGCGGCTGGCGTTTGATCGCCAGTGACGCACAGTGCCTCTGCACCGTCTTCGACATCGGAGCCGATCACTAAATCGGTATTCGAGCCGCACCCGCACAAACCGAGGACAACCCCCGCGCAGGCCGCAGATCGCGCGAATCCGGGGAAGCTCGGTTGGGACTTGGGCATGCCTTCGCGACCTCTCGGCGGGTAGCCGATACTCTAGCACCGCGCGGCCGATCCCCGACAGTCACGCCGCCAGCTAAAGCTTCGCTTGGCGGCTCGGCTCGGTCGATGGCCTAGGAAGACTTTCGTTTCGCCATCGAGCGTAGGCGCATCAAGCGCATCCGTACGGCCGTGGGCGACTGAGCCAGGCGCATTGCAATCTCTTCTGTGCTCTCGCCGAGCACGTAACGCTGTGAAAGCAATTCTTGCGCTTGTGAATCCAGACGTGTTCCCAAGATGCGCAGTAGCTCACGTGCGCTCGCGGCCCGTTCTGGATCCACCCGGTGGCTGGTCTCGAAGCCGGCGCTCTCCAGCTCGACGCGGCTGAGCAGGTTTGCGCGCCGGCGCTTGGTTCGGAAGTGATGCGCGAGCACGTGCCGCGCGAGCGCGTGGCACCACGCGGAGAAGCGCTCCACGTCTTTCGGGCCTGAACGATGCCGCAGCACGATCAAGCTCAGATCTTGAAATACCTCTTCAGCTTCCGTCGGGTCGTCGACGCGGCGCCTGATATAAGCGCGTAGGCTCTTTGCTCTGTCGAAGAACAATGGCCAACGGTCATCCGGAAGCGCGCGCATCCCCATTCCACCTTCAGCGACACTTGCAGACACGCACGCTGTGACGCAAACGAGTTGAAGGGAGCACGACACTCAAGTGTCCGCGGGCCATTCTCGAGGCTCAGCCGCCGCTCACTAAAATGTGGAGTCGGTTCCAGTCTCGTGGCTACTTTCTGCAACCGATTGCAGGAAATCATCGGGCTTGGATTTTGCGCGTTACGTCGCGTCGCGCGGCGGGCACTTACCTCAGCCAATCGCAGTGTGATGGAGCTGGCAGCAGCCAACCCACGCGCGACCCCGAACGCAACGACACGCGGAAATTCCGCTCAGATAGTGTGACATCCGAGCAACGGGTTCGTGCCTGGTCGCGCCCGCCACTGAGATGGCGAGCTCGTTTCCGAACGTCGTGAGACCGCTCGCGGCGCCTCTCGCCAGCGCCTCGTCGCGCTGCGGCTGTGCGCTCGAATACAAGGAGACCGAGAATGTATCGAAGAATTGCCCCCAATTGGAAGCGTGTATCGATGGCGGCGGTGCTCGTGTGCGCCGGCGGCCTGGCTGCCGTTGGTTGCAGCGCGGGCGCTGAGAGCGACGAGAACGTCGGCATCACGAATGAAGCGTTGCTCGGTGATGCGTTACCGGGAACGGATGCAGCGACGTTTGCTGCAGCGAAGGCGAATTTCGCCGCCGTCGAGAATGCCGCGGATGGTCTTGGCCCCATCTTCAACGCAAATGCCTGCGGAACTTGCCATCAAAATGGGGCGCTCGGCGGCGCCGGTCAGCAGGTCGAGGCGCGCTACGGCACGCTCACGGGCGGGGTGTTCAACAGCCTGGCGAGTACCGGCGGCTCGCTTCGTCAATTGTTCAGTTTGGGCGGCTTCAACGTCGGTGGCCTGAATTGCAACAGCGGCACTGACTCGAATCCGGCGCCCGGCGCGACGCTTTTCGCCGGTCGCGTAACGACGCCCACCTTTGGGCTCGGCTTGGTGGACTCGCTGCCCGACTCGGCGTTCGACACGCTCGCGAGTCGCGAGCCGACGAGCATCCGCGGCGTCGTAAACCGCTTTCCGATCGCGCTGCCCAATCCGCTCGACCCCTCACAACACGTCGGCACCGTGCGTGTCGCGCGCTTCGGTTGGAAAGCGAATGTGATGAGCCTCGCTCAGTTCTCCGCGGACGCTTACTTGAACGAGATGGGCATCACCACTACGTCCTGCATTGCGGGAGCGGCGGATACCGCCTTTGCCACGGAAAATCGAGCCAATCGAGCCGGAACCAACGCCATCATCAATGGTTGCCCGGACGATGAAAAGCCTGGAATCGACGACGATTTCGCGGCCGAGACCGGCTGCACCGGCGCGAATGCCAACCAACTTCAAGACGACGTCCGGAACTTCACCTTCTTCATGGCGCACCTCGCTCCGCCCCCGCAAACGGCGATCACCGCGGGGAGCGCGGCGGATCGCGGTCGGTCGTTGTTCAACGGGGCGTCGCTCGCGTGCAACGGCTGTCACCGGTCCGATAGCGACGTGTTCGTCTCCACTTCGGCCGGTGGAGTGCCAGCCGGCATCACCTTCGTGCCGTTCTCCGATTTCCTCGCGCACGACATGGGTGCCTTGGGTGATCAGATCGGCATCAATGATGGCGACTCGGTGGCTGCCACGCGGCGCATGCGAACCGCGCCACTCTGGGGCCTGCATTCTCGGAACAAGCTGCTCCACGACGGCCGAACCACCGATCGCGGCGCTGCGATTCTCGCCCATGCCGGGCAGGGCGCTGCGGCGAGCGCCGCATACGCAGCGCTCAGTCAGAGCAGTCAGAGTGATCTCCTAGCGTATTTGAACACGCTGTAGTCGGCGTCTTCGAAGCCAAAAGCCGCCCACCGCGCGTCTCGGGCTCGAGACGAGGCGCACGGTGTGGCGGACGCCGGCCGTTCAGGGCCTCAATTAGCTGAGCTGGCTTGACGTGTGGTTTGGGTTGCGGCTCCGCCGGTACCGTTGACGATGTGTGTGATGCCGCTCCCGCCCGTCCCATTGAGCCAGGACGTCATCATGTGATGCATGCTGATTCCGGCCGCACTAGGCGTCTCGATCGCGTTGTCGGACACGACGTCGCTGTGGAAGGAGCAGTACGTTCCGAGACCCCAAGCTTCATGCGTCGTGACGGTATCTGCCAGCTTGTAGGAAGCGTAGCCGTTGACTCCGTCGTGCTGCCAAGCGCTCTGCGAGGGCGGGTCGTACGGCATCTCGGATTGATAAAAATAGAGCCGCCCGCCGTTGCCGTTCCAGAGCGTCTGATATTCCTGAAAGTGCTCGACGAACAAACCGTACAGCGTCACGTCGTTCCCGTTGACGATGAGGCCATTCTTGCTGACG
>DATHOI010000326.1:0-18287 GCA_035485095.1 Polyangiaceae bacterium
AAGCGTTCAAGTGCTCCGGAATACGCGTTCAAGTCGTCCGGAATCGGTGTTCAAGTGCTCCGGAACGACCGCTCAAGTGCGTTCGGAATCGGTGTTCAGGTCGCGTCGGAACGGCTGTTCAAGTGCTTCCGGAATACGCAACTCGGCGGAAGCGCGCGGAACCAAGAAGACGCGCAAGAAGTAGAAACGAAAAACCTCGGCGTCGACGGACATCGACCCGAGGCGTGGTTCAAAAACCGTGAGGAGATCGAACATGAGCAGTGTATCGAAAAGCAGAGGTGTGAGCAAAAAGACGGCGCGGGACCGGCGGATCCTGGCCAAGGCGCGGCGGGAAGATTGCGAAAAGCCGCTTCCCGCAGGGCGAATCGCGGCGGCGGCGGAGCGCGCGGGCATCAAGCCAACGCACGACAACACGAGGGTCACTGTCATGCTTGGCGATGTCGAGTACATGGTCACCGAGCTCCAGCATGTCTTCGAGGCCGTGCTTGACGCGGACGATTGCCCCGACGGCGGCAGTCGCGACGTGTGCGTGTTGAGCGCGCTCCGGCGGCTGCGCACCGTGCAAGTCATGCTCGACGTTCAGCTGCCGAGCGGTGGTGCGTCGTGAGAACCCCGCAGCAAATACTCGCAGCCGAGCTCATGTCGCTACATGGGGACCTCGGCGAGGTGCTCGAGCACGTGATCGGTAGCCGCATCTCCTGCGAATTCCATCTCGAGAACTTCCAGGACGCGCTTGTCAAACTACGCGGCGTGCGGATCTGCCTCGACTACGAGGCGAACAAATTGAGCCCCAGACCGACAGACTCAGAGGCGGTGTCGACGTGAGCGCGCTCGGATCGATGGAGGACATCCCTGGAATCGGCGTGTGCGGAAAAACGACCTGCGCATCTTCGCTCGGTACGTTGCGAGCGTGATCGGCGTCGAGGCTGACCTTCCGACGGAGCAGATAATCCTGGAGCACACGATCCAGGTAGCTGTCTGTGAGCTCGATCTGATCATCGAGACTCTGGATGCCGCCAACGAGACTGAGGTCACCGCGACACTTCGGCGCATCAAGGCGTCGCTCGACTGTGTGTACAACACGGCATCGATCATCGCTAAGCTGCATGCATATCTGGGCCCAAACGAGTTGGAACCTGCCACATGAGCGCGCTCGAACAAACGGAGCTTCGGTTCGACCGTCCGCCAGCTCGCTCGCTCAAGCGTGCTGCTTCACGCGGCCCGTCAGAGCGTCGCCCGCTCGGCGTCGTCGCTCAAGTGCGACGCGCCTTTGCACGCGGCAATCGGCTCGCGGCCTTCGTCGGCTTTCTGCTCGGAGGCTTCGTGCCGCTTGCTGTCTACGTCATCGCGCGCGGCGAGTCGGGTTCGTTCTCGGGTCACGAACGGGCGTGGGCCATCATCACTGGGGGCCTCGTCTACTCGGCGAGGACGGTGTTCGAGTGGGCGCGCCTCGCCTTCACAAGCGCGGTGAAGAGTGTGGGCTTCGTCGTGCTGCTCGAAGGAGTCATGGTGACTAGCTCGACGAGGTGGTTGGCGCTGGCGGCGCTCGGGTACTTGATTGCAATCAACGGCACGGCGACGGCGTGCACGCTGAGCGGGCAAAAATGAGCCTGCTGCGTGAAAAGATTGGTCCGACCGGCAGGGCCTCGCAGCCGCAAGGCACACCCGGCGGTCGGCGCTGGACTCGTAGCATCGCAGCCGAGCGGAGCTCGTAACGACCACGCGACGAAACAACACGTCACAGTGCCCGGCCGACGCGAGGGGGGGCTCAACGCCAGCCGGACCAAATGCATCTAGCACGAACGAAGCAAAGGGCTCGACGATGACCGACACCAAACACAAGGGCGGACGTCCGCGCAAAGGCTCACTCGAGCTCCGGGGCAAGACCTGGCACGCGCGCCTCACCGTCACAGTCGAGGGCGAGAGCGTCCGCAAGTGGATCGATCTCAAGACCGACAACAAGATCTCTGAGCCCAGAGAACCGGGCGTTGATCGCTCGAGGCCGAATTCCTATCGTAGATCAGAACTGGATCAATTGGTTTCCCGGTGACGAAAGCCTCGTTGGAGAGGGCATTACACAGCACCATGTCGCAGGACTGCTTACCGTTCCACTTCCAACGACGAGGCGCCTTGACGCCCACATGCCCGGCGGCTTCAGATTGAACCCTGGCGGAACAGGGACGTGCGGCTAGGCTCGCTTTCTCAGAAACACGAGAATATATGGCAATTCACACGCTGTACGCTTACGTCGATGGTTACGACCTCGAAGAGGTTCAGACGCAGATACTTCAGGCTCTCACGACCTTCGTTGCCGGCCGAAAGTGGTCTCGCAAGACCACGGTTGTCAATGAACGCGAGCTGCCCAATTCCAATGACGCGCCCGGGGATCTTCCGCGCTGGGATCTCGGACTGACGCATGAATTGCCAGATCGAGGGAACGAGGTGTCAGGATGGTTCGATGAGGTCGAAATTATCGCGGTTTCTCTGGGCATTCTCAGCAAGAATTCCGGAAGGCAATTCGTGATCGGGATGGCCGACAACGGGACCGGAGTGACGACAGATCTGCTCCTCGTGGCAACTCCCGACGTGGATCTGGTCAAGCTAAGAAAAGCCGTCGGCGTCTGACGTCGAGGGTGCGCGCCAATCGGGATAGCCAGCTCAGGCCTCAAACACGAATCGAAACGCGCACATGCCGGGCGGCTCTGGCTACAACCCGGGTGGACCGGGAACGTGCGCTAGCGAGGAGAGAGATGAGAAGCATTTTTTACCGCAGTGGAAGGCATCGCGCGCGGAGGGGTACGAGGCGCGCGTGCTGGCTGTCATGGCCGAGCTCACTGCCCGTGCATCGACCAACCACAATTTCTGTCTGATCCCGTCATTCTTCGGCGCTAGGTTTGTCCAGATGGCGCGCCCTCAAGGAAAAAAACTCTGTCCATCGTCGGTGCAATTGCGCTCGCGCTGGGCTGTGGAGGTCGCTCGGAGTTGCTGGGTGGAGGTCTTGATCGGTGCTGCCGCCAGAGCTGGCACCGGAGACGCTAGCGCAGCTGATGACGCAAAAGGAGGTGCGAGCGGCTTTGGCGGGTTTGTCGACACCGGTGGCATTTCAGGCTCGAATACCGCACATTCGGATGCTGGCGCAGCCGGCACCAGCGCGCCGTCGCGCACCCTCGTGCAGATGTTTGCCAACGGCCCCTGGTACGTCGACACGCCCAACTTGGGCATGACCGTGGACGCTCGGGACACCGTTTACATCGCGGACCGGTCGCAAATTTTCGAGGTGCAAGGCACGGCCACCAGCGTCTACCTCTCCGCCGACAACGTGCAGGAAAGTACCGGTCTGACCGACCCAACCCTTTCACGGACGTCGATATCGGTCCGGATGGTGCGCTCTATTTCTTCGTTGCCGAGTCGCTACTCCGATCGGCGAGCGCTCACCAGGCCACGCTGTGGAACAAAGTGTACGGGGAGAACCTGGGCGTCATCGACTCGAACACGATAGCCTATACGGAAGTTCGAGGCCTCTGGGTTGCGACCGCAAGCACTGAGCAGCTCATTTACCCGGCAGACGGAGACTACGACGACACGCGATTGGCGGCTGACTGCGCGAACACCGACTTCGCGATGTCACCTTCGGGGACTTTTCTTGCCGAGCCGGGATGCAGCGGCTCGCCGCTTGTGCGAGGAAACGCGGATGGTTCGGGCGTCGAAAGGCTTTTCGTGAGCGACGCCCTCGGCCCAATCCCTCCCTTTTACGCGACGCAGTTCATGTGTGTCGGCCGTGATCCAGCTGGCGGCTTTTTTCTGATGCTCACGAGCGCAGGCGGCGGAACAGGAAATTCTGGTCCCCGCCTTTTCCACGTCAACGAAGACGCGACCGCAGAAACGGGCGTCACGGAGGTCTTCACCACGCCGAGCTTCGCCGAAGCTCAAAATACGACGCTCGTGTTTCCATACGAATCTACGTTCGACGAGTGTTCGCTCGCCGCCGCACCGAACGGCACGATATTTCTGCGAACGTCGTCGCAGCTTTGGAAGGTCACGCCATAGCATCAGCCCGCGAAGACCGGGCAACGGCTCTGTGTGAGTCGAAGGGGACGCGCCAATCATCCGCGTCCGAGTCCCTGGCTCGGTGGTTGAACCCGCCGCGCACGACCTTCGGGCATTCCACCTTCACGGACGCTAAGCGTGTCCGACGCCGCGCCGCGTCCTCGGCACTTTCCGCGGCATTTTGCCAAACCCGAAAGCGACGAGGACAGCCGCCTAACCTCGACCAGCTTCGGTTCACGGCAACCTGGTGGCAACCGCTGCTCGCATGTACGATCGACGTCGCGTTTGTGAAAAAGAAAAAGCCCCGAGTTTTTGGCTCGAGGCTTCAGTTGCGCGGGGAGGATTTGAACCTCCGACCTTCGGGTTATGAGGCGAAAATCGGCCCTTTTCGGCTGACTTCACAACGACACGAAATCATTCACAACCACTCGACATGACGTGAGAAACCTCGACATCGCAGTATCGCGGGTCGTCACACGATATCACGGGATTTCAGATCGGCATGGCAACGTCAGGGCAACGGCTGGCGCGCGGGCAAAGCGCCCGAAGGGTGAGGTTCGCGCGGTGACGCAGCGCAGATTTCTGTGAAGCTCACCTGCCCCCAAGCACTGCTTCGAGCCACGCCGGCGTGGCACCGTGACGAACGACGCGACCCGCGCGAGCGACCGCGACGAGCCGCGGCGGAGACCACCTTGCCGTCGAGTCGTAGATGCGAACTCGAGCGAACGAGTCTATCGCCATCGCAAGGTTCGCGATGCTCGCGTGATGGATCGCGCGGATCTCTCGTTCGGATGCGCCGTGGCCACCCGCCTGCGCACGTTGGAGCACGCGTGCGACGTTCTCAGCAATCGAGTCCGTCGCGACGAATTGCATGTCCGCGACAAATCCGCTCCGTTGTGCGAGCCCCGCTTGGTCGATTGCAGCGCTCGTGCGAAGGGTGGCTTCGACCGCAAAAGATAGCGCTCGCTCGATGTGGTCGAGGACGAACCGCTCGCACTCTTTCGCTACCGCCCGGCGCACCTCGCGCGGGATCGCGCGGTAGCTGCCGAGGATCTGAGCGCAGCGGTCATCAATGTTGAACCCATCGATGCCGAATGCACTGACCGGAAAGCTCCTCGTTTTGCCGCTGCCCGGAGGCCCGGCGACCACGATCATGCGCGGGCGCGCCATCGTGTGTCAGCCTGTCTCGAGGGTCGTGTCTGACTCGGGGAGCATATCCGGCGGCAGATCGCGCGAGATGAGCTCACCGTTCGCGTCGATGATGCCGAGCCGTTCGAGGCGTACGCGTTCCGCGGCGATGCGCGCTGCGGCAAGCGCCATCACTCGGCGATCCCACTCCGCCTCGTCCTCGGGCATTTCGAGGTCGAGATCGTCGAACGGAGCGCTTGGGATCGGCGAGCCGGGCTCGGGCGTGCGCGCGTTCATGCCGTAAGAATGCACTACCCGCGGCGAAACGGCCAGAGCCAGCAGGAGCGCCGGAACACGCCCGCCGAAAGTTGGGTATTTCAGCAGGGCGACGCTCGGCAAAACGCTCGCGAGTGCTGGCGGAACGGAAGGGCTACTCACGCGCATTCACTCCGACTCGTCCGAATCCTCCCGCTCGTCGTCGCTCAGAGTCTTCTTCGCCGCCTCGTGGTCAACCTCGCGTCGGCGGGTTCCTATCGAGCATTCAACGTTTGTCGTGGCTAGAGACTCGGGTGACGGTTTCCTGGCATGCGCCAACTCGAGCCTATGCGAAAGCCGAGACCGAATCTCGGCTGACCTTCATCACTGACGGTGTCGGGATGGCGGGCGTGTTCGCGAGCCTGAAGGCATTGCTCGGGGGCGCTGCTCGCGGCGATGAACCCGCGCGCGAGCCTCGTCGCCGAAAACCTGACGCTTCGCCGACAGCTCGCCATCCTGCGTCGGACAACGCGACGGCCAAGGCTGCGTCCGATTGATCGTGCATTCTGGGCGCTCCTCTCGTGGACATGGTCGCGTTGGGTCGACGTACTCGCGATCGTGAGGGCCGCCATGGCGGCTTTGTCTGGTTTTGGACGATGAAGTCAGAGCATGTCGGCCGTCCTCCGGTCAGTGCGGACCTGATCACCTGATCGAACGCGTGGCCGTGGAAATCCGTTGTGGAGTCGACGCCGGATTGCGGGCGAGCTCGCCAAGCTCGGCCATGACATGAGCAAGGATACTGCCCGCGAAGTACGCCTCACTCATCCGCTTGGCTCGTAGGATAACCAGCAGCCGAGCCGGGTTGCATCCGTCAGGGGCGAGCCTATCGCAGTCAACTATGTTCTTTTACTGATTGTTCAGTGTCGCTCACAACGCGCAGAAGATCACGGGCATGGAGAATCGAATCGCCACCGACACGTGCGGTTGTATGGAGTTCGACGCGTTTTGGTGGTGCAACTCGTTGGGTCTGAGCGGGAATGGACAGGATGACCTCGCGTTCAGGAGCACCGAACCGTCGCGACACTGACGTTCGCAGCCGCACGTATGACGACGCTTGCGTACTACTCGACGGCGCCTCCGTCACACCGTTGATGCTTTTCAAAGTGAGCGCGTTGTGCGATAGACGCGTCTGACTGCGGAGCGGCGCACGTCGATTTCGCGGGCGCAGTCTTGCGTCAGAAGGACGTAAGTTCGGGGTTGATACTACTTGTGGGAGTTAGCAATGCGGTGCTTTTCGACGGGTCTTCGGGCGCTTGCGGTGGATCTGCTCTCGGTGTTTGCGGCCCGTGGCAGCACTTCGGAGGCCATCGCCGATTCGATCACGACTCGCGCGCTCTCCAAGCTACCGAGAACGAACTGCCGCGCGTCGAACTCATTTGGTACCGCAAGGTGGTGGTTCGTCGCGCTCGCGGTGATCGGCATGATTACAGGCTGCAGCTCGCCGCCGAGCTCGAGCGAAGACGCCAAGACAATCTCCGAACGGGTGACCAGCGTACCCGACCTCGTAGTCACGGCGATCAGCGTTTCTCCGGCCAATCTTGCGATTGGCCAACAGGCGACGTTCTCCGCAACGGTCAAGAATCAAGGTACCGCCGCAACACCAGCGGGCGTGATCATCGGAGTATCGTTCACCATCGACGGCACCCAGGTCAGCTGGTCCGATACCGATACCCAGTCGCTCTTACCTGGTCAAAGCGTGACGGTCGCAGCGAACAGCGGACCATCCGGGGTCAGCACGTGGCTCAGCACAGCCGGAAATCACACGCTCCAAGCTTGGGTAGACGACGTCAACCGAATCACCGAGTCTGACGAGACAAACAACAAGTTCTCGATTCCGCTGAACATCGGCGTCGACCTCGTCGTCACCGGCATCAGCGTGTCACCAGCAGGCGTCGCGCCTTCCCAGCCAGCGACGTTCTCTGCGACCGTCAAGAATCAGGGTACTGTCGCAACTCCGGCAGGCGTGATCATCGGTATTGGCTTCGCCGTCGACGGGACCACTGTGTCGTGGTCCGACCTAGACACGCAGTCGCTCGCTCCGGGTCAAAGCGTCACGCTCACCGCCAATAGCGGACCATCCGGGATACCCACTTGGACCGCTACCGGCGGCAATCACACGCTTCGCGCTTGGGTCGATGACGTCAACCGCATTGCAGAGACCGACGAGACCAATAACCAACTCACGATCCCGCTCAACATCACATCCGATTTGGTCGTGACTAGTGTCACCGCGTCGCCGAGCAACGTGGCTCCGGGGCAGCTCGTCACTTTCTCCGCGACGGTGAAGAACCAGGGCTCGAACGCAACACCGCCTGGCGTCATCATTGGCGTGGCATTCTCCGTCGATGGGACCAAGGTAACCTGGTCCGATAGCGACACGCAGTCATTGGCTCCCGGACAGAGCGTCACGCTCACGGCCAATAGTGGGCCTACTGGAGTCAGTACGTGGTCTGCGACCTCTGGCCCGCACACGATCCAGGCGTTGGTTGACGACGTGAATCGCATCGTTGAAAGCGACGAGACGAATAACCAACTCTCAGTGCCCCTTAGCATCGGCATCGATCTGACAGTGACGGCTGTCGCGCCGACGACCGCGCCCGTTGGCAGCTCGATCACGTTCTCGGTCACCGTCAAAAACGTGGGGACGAGCGCGACCCCTCCGGGCGTGATCATCGGGGTGGCGTTCGCCATCGACGGGACGACGGTCACGTGGTCCGATCGCAACACGCAATCGTTGCAGCCGGGGCAGAGCGTAAGCGTCGTGGCAAACAGCGGCCCAACGGGGCAGAGCACTTGGATCGCAGCCAGCGGGAATCACACGCTTCAAGCTTGGGTCGACGACGTCAATCGGATGGCGGACGTGGACCGTTCGAACAACAAGCTCGTCACCTCGTTCACGTCTCAGGCGTCCGGTGGTTGTCCGCTCGGCTACTCAGGCGTGAATTGCGAGGATTGTGCGACAGGCTTTGTTTCTCATGGCGGCGGTTGCGTGCTCCCGAACGACGGGAGCACATCGGCTCACCTCAGCGGCGATCAGGCGCGCATTCTCGGATTCGAGAATCTAGCAGATTGGTCTCAAACCACAGGCTCGGCGGCGCTCTCCCTAAGTACAGAGCACGTCGACTTGCAGTCGTCGCTTGAGCTGACGGGCGTCGTCGACACCAAACTGCAAAGCGTTACGTTCACGCCGATAGCGGGCGGCTTCAGCAGCGTGGACATTTGGGTCAAGAACCTCGCCACCGACACGTCGACCACTGGCACCGTGACGCTCGGGTTCAACGCGGCTTCCGGTGAACCCATAAACGGTATTGTCGGCCAGGCAGTCCTTCAGCCACCAACCAGCTCCTTCCAGCAGTACACCCTCGCCGTGCCGGAGTGGGTCAATACCGCGCTCTCCGCGCAGAATGGCGCGCCGATCTACGCGACAGTGGAGTTGACGTTCCCGCAGGCATCAAACGTGGAAGTCGACGCGATCACGCCGCACGGCGCCGCAACGGATCAACCGACGCCGCCGTTCACGCAGGTCCCGAGCGATGCGCAAGCCATTGTCGGTTCTGCGAGTCCCGGCAGTACGGTTGCAGCTGGCCGAATTCGTGGAGCATCGGGCGTCGACGCTTCCGGCGCATTTACCTATGACGTTCCTCTGGAGTTGCCGCCGGGTCGGGCTGGGATGGAGCCACATCTTGGGCTGCACTACGCGACCTCAGCAGGCAACGGCCCGCTCGGTGTCGGCTGGACGGTGTCAGGGACGTCCACGATCTCTCGTTGTCCCAACACAGTTGCGCGTGAGGGGAATGCTCAGCCGGTTCGCACTGTCATTCTGGAGGAATGTGGGTCGGAGGGCCCGTGCCCGCCGCAGTTTCAGCAATACGACACCCGCATCGACAATTTCTGTTTGGACGGACAGAAGCTCGTACCTACGGGAGGGACGGCGACGAGCCCGGAATTCAGGACCGAGCGCGATTCGTTTTCGCGAATCGTCGCGACCTACAGCGGTGATTTCTGGCCTGCGAAGTTCACCGTTTCGCGCAAAGACGGCACCGTAGCGACGTACAACGCTGGCGCGATCGCCGACGGCTTCGCGGCGCGCGACACGAACGGTCAGCCGTTCGCCGGCGCCCAGCCCTATCAATCGGTCTTGTCCTGGCCGATCGCGACGCTCGAGGATCGCTTCGGCAACGCCGTTTCGTACAGCTATATCGCTGCCGATCAGGGTTCCGCCGCGAACTTGCCCGACAGCGTGCGCTATACGACGTGCACGCACGGATCATGTCAGTACGGAGGCGCGACACGTCTCGTCAAGTTCAACTATCTACCGCGAAGCGACGTGATCTCTGCTTGGTCGGGAGGGCTATCTCGTAGCATATCACTGCTGCTCGGTAGCATTGCCGTCTCTACATTGAGCGGAAACGCGCAAACGCTCGTGCGCACCTACGTGTTTGGCTATGACACGAGCGCCTCCACGATGAGGGCGCGCCTCAACTTCCTTACCGAGAAAGACGCACAGGGCGTGCCCTTGCCCGCGACCAGATTTACGTGGGGTGGTGGCAAAGGTTCGGACTATCGGCTCTCTTGGCATATCGTAGGTCCGGACTCCCAAGAGACGGTTGCGGCAGGGCAGTGCTCTGCGGGGAATCTGGCGCCACGTTGCTTTTGGGCGACCTACGAACCATACTCCAACGGGCCGCTGAAGGCAGATCCCGATCAACCCGTCATCGTGGCTGATTTTGACGGCAACGGGTCCGACGACGTCATCGTCGGCCTCAATGACGAAAGCGACACCAATCAGCAAACTGATTATTGGCTCTATCTGAGTCATCCTGCGCACGGCACAGCCACATTCGAAGCCGTGCATCTCGGCACCGGGATTGACTTCAGTAACTCACAAGCGGTCGATCTCGATCAGGACGGAACCGCGGAAATCGTGCGGCGCACACCGACGGAAACCAGCACCAGCGCCAATCCGGTATATCGATATCAGCCCAGCGTTCGCAATTTCGTCCCACTAACACGACCGGGCGGCACCACTCCTTTCACGATCGCGACGACTGGATTCACAGGCGTGGGTAACCCCGTGTTCATGGATGCGAACGGGGATGGCGTGTTGGATGTGCTTTACGATACCGGATTCCAATCCACGCTCGTCGGCGGCCTGAACCATTCATACGTTTTCTCGCTCGCAGTTCCGAATGCGCACAGCCTATTTCCTGACTCATACACATCCCCACTCGAGATCTTCTATGGTCCCAATCAGGCCGACCAGGATCTCTACGCGCAAAATCTGTGTCACCTCGAGCCAATAGACTACACCGGGCGTGGCGCAGCGAGCCCGGCGGTGGTTTGCGATGCGACGACGACGTTCACGCGTTTTCCCGATCTAAACGGCGACGGTCTTGCCGACATGCTTCAAGCCAGTGTCGGGCCGACGCCATTCGCCCGTGAGCGCTTGAGCACGGGCGTCGTCCGCGTCGATGACAACGGACAGGATGCGATCGATCCAGCCACCCAGATGCTACCTCCGATCGATCTCGCGACTTCTCCGTCTGCGAACGACCGCACTGATCCTGAAGCCCAGGAGCTCAACAAGACAGCTGACCTCAATGGCGACGGGCTAGCGGATATCGTGCAATTTGCGATCACTGGCTCTCAGGCTCCGATACTTTGGCTGAGCTCGGGCGTCAGTGCCGCCGAGACGCAAGTTATCAGCAGTACGCAGCTGCCGCACACCGGCGATCGTATTGGCTTGCACGTACAGCAGGTCGGAGACTTCAACGGCGATGGCTTGCCGGACATCATGCAGGGCATCGACCGCGAAGGCGTGGGACCAGATGGGCTCACCGATCGCTCGACGCTTCAGTTCATGATTCAGGACCCGAGCAACCGCGACGACATCATCACGGCGGTCAACAGCGATTCGATCGATCTTGCCAAGGTGACCTACAAGGCTGCAACCACCGTGGAGCTCGGGCAGCATCCCGACGGCGTTCCGCCGGAGACGATTCCGGGAGCGTTCAACCCCACTCGAGGCTTGAACGTCGTCTCGCACGCTGATCTCGTCAAGGGAAACGCGATCGGTCACTACGACTATTTCTACAGCCAGCCTGCGGCGGATACCTCCGGTCGAGGGTTTCTGGGGTTCGAGCAAATCGTCACTGCCGATGTTCCGAGGGCGTCGCGCACGACGACGAGCTACGAGGGTACGCGCCTCGAGGGGTCACTCCACGGTTACCACGTGTATCCATACGCGTTCGTCCCGCACGTGGTTGAGACGTTAACGGGGCCGGATGCGCTCGACGGCTTTTCCTTGACGGGCGCGCCTTCCTCTTCGGTCCTCGTCACGCGCACGGAGACCTCCACCACGAATCACACTCTGCATTTACTGAACTCCACCGACGGAACGATAAGCGCCACAACCAGCTATTTCGTCGAAGACTCGAGCAGCAGTAACGACAAGGACGACGAGAACAACCAGTCATACTACGTCGCGAGCCGCGCTCAAGGCTATGACGACTTCGGCAATATCACCGGGTATATCGCCACGAGCGGGCCGGAGGTCACGGTCAATACCGCGTCCTACTCCAATGACTCCAGTGCGAACTGGCTAATTGGTCGCCTTCTCCAATCCAAGACTACCCACGCACGTGGTGGTACGACCGGACCGGCATCGTCCCAAAATCCGAACCCAGCAACCATCAATTATACATACGGATCGGTCGGCGAGCTCCGCACCGTTCAATACATCGGACCGACCGGAGCAGCGTCCGAAACCGACACGACAATAACCCGCGACGCTGCCGGTTTGGTTCGAGCGGTCGTGACCCACGACCAATCAGGGAATGAGCGGGCAAGCTTATTCGACCTCAGTGCCGACGGCGTCTATCGGGAGCACACCCAAGACGCGCTCGGACACGATACCTGGACCGGCTATCACGGCGGCCTCGGCGTTCCACTGATCTCGTTCGACGCGAACGGTCGCGAAACGCTCTATACGTACGACGGCTTCGGGCGACTGCGTTCGGTGGCGCCCACGCGCGGAGCAACAACGAGTATCACTTACTCTCAGTCAGCAGGCGAGCCGACGATATCGACCACGAATACGCCCGGGACGACGACCCGCAAACTATACGACCCTTATGGCAACGTTTCCGATGTCTCGACCATCATCGGAGGTCGCACGTCTATCGTGTCGATGACGTACGATGGCTTGGGTCGGCTTTCCCTCAAGTCCCAGGCCCACTTCATCGATGGCACCGATCCGGGCGGCAACACTACGTACACGTATGACAATCTCAATGAGGTACGCCAGGTTCAACAGTCGGACGGCACGCTCGTAACTGTCAATCGGCCCGATGTCTTGACAACGGAGATCCTATCGAACGGTAACCCAGCGCGAAGAACCGTCGTTACGAAGACCGACGACGGTCTCGTGTCATCGGTCCGCGAGTACTCGGCGACTGGCGCCGTTCCGATGCGTGGAACTGACTATGTCTATGGCCAGGGTCAGGAGCTCGACCAAGTCAGCGAGCTCAACGGGACCACTACAACCTACTTCTACGACGGACTACCCAAGCCCAGTGAAATCGACAACCCCGAACGCGGACGGGCGGTCATCAGTTACACTGGGTTCAATGACGTTAGCCACGTCCAAAACACGTCGGATAACTCCACCCTCGATTACCAGTATGACGCACTCGGTCGTGTAACGAAGCTCTCGACCAACTCCCCGTCGTCCAACCCGCAAGCGGGTCAAGCGCAATTCGTGTACGACAGCGGCCCTGGCGCGATCGGGCAGCTCGCCTATTCGTTGAGTCCAGACGGTGTTTCGACGCAATACTCATACACGCCGGAGAGCTTGCTCGCAGAGGTCGAGTACAGTGCGCTCGGCGTAAATTATTCCACCGGCTACACCTACGATCCGGCCAATGGTCGCCTGACTCATATCGACTACCCCGACGCCCAGAACGGTCTGGGTCGCTTCGGAGTCGATTTCAACTACGATGGTGGGGACGGCTCATTGCAGTCCGTGACCCGCGGTGACACGACCTATTGGAGCGCGCTCTCACGTGGACCGACCGGGATTGCCGAGGACACGGCACTTCTTGGTGGATTGACGCAATCTCTCACGATCGAAGGCTCAACGCGCCGGCTGCGTGGTATCGCGGTTAATTCGCCCACCGCAACGGTCTACGACGTCGGATACAGCTACTATCCCGGCGGTGATATCCAGCAACGCACGGACAGCTTGGCTGGGACCACCGATACTTATACGTACGACGGATACGATCAACTCCTCAGCTGGTCGTCAACGAGCAACGCAGGCAGCTCGACCGAGAACTACGTCTACGACGACCTCGGCAATCAAACGAGCACCGGATCCGTGACCAAAACCTTCGGCGGAGCCGAGCTTTCGCCGGACCAAATCGCGACACGCACGAAGGCCGGGGAGACTCGCACTTACGGTTACGACTTCCTTGGTCGGCGGACGTCCGTGAAAGTCAATGGGACGGTCACGCAGACTGTAGCCTATACGCCTTTCGATTTGCCGAGCTCGATCGTCACTTCAAGTCCCGAGCGAACGCACCGTTACAAGTACGACGCCAATCAGCACAAATTCGACGAAAACGACGGGACCTTCGAGACGACGTACGTCGGGGAACTCTTCGAACGCCGGGTCGACAACGCGGCATGCAAGACCAACAGCGTATTTTATGTGTTTGCAGACGGGCAACGCGTCGCACAAGTAGATCAGGTGCGCGATGGCAGTTCCTGCATCGACTCGAACACTGGTGTTGGCACGGTAAACTCCTCTCCTGGACCCGCCGTCGAGACGACGCGCGTGCTCCACGCCGACTTGCACGGGACGCCGACTGCCGCATCCACGATCACGCCGACGCTATCAACGGCGCGCCAAGCGTTTTCTCCGTGGGGAGAGCGTCTACCTCTCACGACCGGCTCGCAATCGAGCAGCATCGATCAGGTCACCGTTGGGTTCACCGATCAAGAGCAAGATGATTCGGTCGGGCTGACCAATATGGGTGGTCGCGTGTATGATCCGAGCTCGCGGACATTCCTCACGCCGGACCCAATAATTGGGCAACCGCTGTCGGTGTTGGGTTGGAACAAGTACGCTTATACGTTGAACAATCCGCTCAGGTATGTCGATCCGAGTGGTTTTGATCCAGTCATCGGCTTTCCCGACGCGGGCTATGGCGCCAGCAATATCAGTGATGACAATGAAGGTATCCAATTCTTCTTGCCGGGTGACGCAGACAAGGCGCGCATAGGGCCTTCGAAGTCAGCGTTCGCTTCGTCGAGCGATGGCAGTGACAGTGCCGGGCGCTCCCCGGTCGCTGCGCGCGGAGGCGACACCCAGAGTAACTCCAGTCGATCTACTGACACGTCATCGGCAAGCGGCACAGGCTCGTCCGTAACCAGCAACGGGAATTCGACGGACGGAGACGCGCCGCTCGGCGACCCCGTCGCGCCTACCGGAGCTCCTGACCCAGGGGCGTCCGTCAACGGAGCGAATGACTCCTTCAACGCAGGTGCGTCAACGAGTCAGAATGTCGGGCCGTCGCTTGGCGGTACGCTGGCGGATATCGGCTTGGGTTTCATCCCTTTTGCCAGCGAGATCGCGACGATTGCGAGCGATACCGCTACCGATGATCAAAAGGGATGGGCCCTGGTTGGGATGCTCGTTACTGCAGCGACGCTGGGAATTTCTACCGAGGTCAAGGGCGCTGCACGCGCTACAATGATCGGAGATGACGTTGTTGAGTCTATGGTTGAAAACGACGCCCAGAAGGGCCTTTCGCATCTTCCAGACGACGCGCTGGTTTGCCGCGGTGGCACATGTACAGCTGATCGCTGGGCCGGAGGCTCTGGAGTGACTTTGGATGAGGCTGGTCGAATCGAGGGCGCTTCCGTGAACAGCGCTCCCGGTGCAAGCGTCGAAGAACTCACGACGACAATCCCCAATAAGCAGGTCGGCGTGACTACCGTGGGCCGGATACGTGGGCTAGGGGGTGACGTTGTTCCCAGTGGCAACGCGCCCAACCCCTTTCACTGCACCATGTGTGGGATCACTCCAGCGCAGGCAGAGCAGCTTTTTACGCCAACGATTCGAAATCCCAGTGTACCGTGAAATTAGATCAGTGAACTAGATCAGAATGAGGGACCGGATGGCGGCTCTAGCGATGACGGACATTGAACTCGAAGAAATTCGTACACGTTGCGAAGCGGCCACGTCCGGGCCTTGGCGCTCGTACGTTGAAGGTCGAGATCACACCAGCGGGTCCAGTTTCATCATGACCGGCGCCGGCGTTACGCGCGGTGAGGACATCGAGCTATCCGGCGCAACCCGGCCCGATCAAGATTTCATTGCGCACGCCAGGCAGGACGTGCCTCGGCTTTTGGAAGAAGTCGAGCGCCTTCGTCGACTTCTCGGGGCCTAGACTCCGCCTACCAACCCGCAACTCGCCGATTCTCCGCATCGTACGGTCAATTGTTCCTGCGTAAGCGTAGGGGCCGGTTCCGATCGTCGATCCTCAGACTAGGACGGGCTCTGGCTACACCGGAAGGGCACACGGTGAACAAGGCTTCTGCAGAAATCGCAAATCTCGTCGGAAAACGTCTCAGTGCTGTGGTCTTTGTTCAAGACTATCTGCAGCTACAGTTCGATGGTGATATGCTGACGGTGCTTGCGTGGCCAAGTATCATTCACGGCCAGACCGAGCTCAGAGTCGGTGAGGCGGGTTATCGAGACGTGCTCTGCGAGCGCATCACTACTGCAGTAACGAGCGTAGAGTTTGTACCTGAGAAACTGCTGGGAATTGTTTTCTCGGATGGAGCGACGATCGTAGTCCCGATTGATCTCGAAAATCACGAAGGTCCAGAGGTCGTGATCTACACCGTTGCGGACGGTCGTGTTTGGATGTGCTGAGAGGGGATTGACGATCAGGAGGGAGCGCCTGTGTTGTTCCGCTACGCCGCCGTTCTGCGCATCCTGCGCCACCGGGATCCCCGAATCACGACCGAGATCTGCGGTCACCTCGCGCCCGGCTATCTCCAGGCCGAGGTCGATCGTCTGCACTTCGGCGCGACCGTGCCTGATGCCATCCCGCGGACGAAATCGCCGAGCAGCGCCCTCGGCGCCGAAATCCCGAAGTCATCGTCCCAAAGGCCGGCCGGAGATGTTTGCGGATGATGCTCTCATCGTCCTTTTTGCTGCGCGTCCGGACCGCTCGCTTTTCGGCCCAGTAGTCGAAGAGATCGCCCAAGGTCTTCTCCGGGGGCTGGGCGTGATGCACGCGCCGCCGGATCTCCTCGACCTCGACCTGGCGCCGGCTCAGCTCGGCCTGGGCGCGCTTGTAGTCGTCGAAGACGGTGCTTTGCCGCTTGGCTCGTTCGTCGAGCCAGCGGATGCGCCATTTGTTGCCGTGCTTGGTGGGCTTGGCCACGACCGTGTCCTTGCTCCAAGCAAGGTCGCCGGTCTCCTGCAGTGCCGGCGCGGATCGCTGCAGGAGTGCAGGTCGCGACGGTTGAAGGGTGTGTGGCCCAAGAGTGGCCCAGAAACGAAAAACGCGGAGTCAGCCCTGTTGAGCTAACTCCGCGTCCTCGTTGCGGTTGCGCGGGGAGGATTTGAACCTCCGACCTTCGGGTTATGAGGAGCGCGAGCGATGCTTGTCTGGACTTGTTGTTCTTGGTTCTCGCTAACTTAGCGCAGCGTCGATCGTCGTCAACCTTGTCGAACTTGCGGGGCGCTGCCACCCTGTGGCCCCAAAAATGGCCCCGCGTCGAGACCCCTTGAGTGCCGAAGAAGTTGAGCGAGCGGTCGCTGTCATATTGCGCGTCGCTGCCGCAACGGCGAGTCATCTTGCCGAAATCGACTCGATTCGAACGGCGCTCAAAAAGGTTGAACGGCGTGAACGCCTGACCAAAGCGCAGAGGGATCAGGTCCGGGTTGCGCTAGGTGCATGGCACGAGGCTCACCCGACTGCTGCCTTGATGAAAGTCCGAACCTATAGTCCGGAAATCGCGCTGAAATTTGCTCTCAAAAATCTGTTGGAACGGCGTGACCAGCCAGCAGAGCGGCTTCTGCTCGCCATTTCCCGAGCAGGAGCCAAATACCGCGATTCGGGGCAAGTCGCGAGCGACGAGCGAGACAGCAGGGCGATGCTCCGGTCCGTTGAAAAGATATACCGCGAGGTTAGGGATGCGAGCCGCCCCATCCAAGGCTTCTGCCAGTTTAGTGGCCCCCTCCGGAATCGCCGGCAGAGGCAGCAAATGCAATTTCGAACCGTCAAATTCGGATTGCCGGTGCCATTCTTCAGGCTTGATGCCGCCGCCCTGTCCGCCAACCCGAGCGGCACGCTGCGTCTGCTAACGCGGAGCCGAGGTAGCTCTTCCCGACGCCGGTCTTTCCGACGATGACGATATTGTGCTTTTGCTTGACCCACTGGCAGGTTGCGAGCTGCCGGATACTCGACTTGTCCAGCCCACGCTCGGGATCGCAAAGCACGTTGTCGAGTGAGGCGCGCGTGCCGAGCTTCGCATCTTTGAGTCGCCTAGCCAGACGACGGTTGTCGCGGTCGGTCCACTCGCGATCGACAACGATGCCGAGCTTCTCTTCAAACGAGAGCTGATGGCCAGGCGCCGTCTCCATGAGCTCTCGCACCGCGAGCACCATGCTCACGAGCTTCATCTCGTTCAGTTTGGTTAGTGTTTCTTCGATTGTGGTCAATGTACGTTTTCCTCTCTGTCGTAGTAGTCGCCGCCGCGCACGTTTTCGTGCTGCA